>CAMQXY010000081.1 GCA_947039005.1 uncultured Photobacterium sp. | reverse complement strand
TCATGTTGCCCAGTATGACACCAGTCTACATAAACATTTTTTTTCTTTAACGCATGAAAAACAGGAGCCATTTTAATAACTTCAGGACGAGTTCCTGTAATAATTAATACTTTACTTTCCATATGCATATTTATTTTATCATCTTAGCAATCGAAAATGTAATAGCAATCTATATTATATTAATGTTAATTCCCACAAAAAATATATTTTTCTCTATATAATAAACTCATCACAATATTTTATTATATCTATTATCAGTATTATTAATTATCAATACAAATAAAATACCTATAAGGAATTAACGCTATTATTAATTTAATTAATTACTTGGGAATTTATAAAAAATAAATTAATTTACAACGCAATTCAATCAACTTAAAATAATCGTAATCTTTATTGTTTGGAAACTAAAATGAAAAAAAAAACCTTAAATTCAAAATCTTTAATCAATAAAGAGCCTCATCATTATAAAAATCTAGCCCTTATTGCTTGCTCGACTCAATTTGATCCTTTACAAGTGCCACAGGTAACAGCTATTTTGGCTCAACATGGTTATCAGGTCAGTTGTCATTATTTACAGCAAAATATCTCTGATTTTGGCTATGTTGATACCGATCAAGCGCGAGCGCATAATCTAATCCAAGCCTTACTTGACCCGACTATTGATGTGTTATGGTTCTATCGTGGTGGGGGTGGTGCATTAAATCTATTGCCCTATTTACACCGTTATAAACAGCAACTATTAACCATACCCGAAAAAGTCATTGTCGGATTCAGTGATGTAACCGCTATTCATAGTTTTTTAAATAACGAGCTTGGCTGGCGTTCGATCCATGGTGTTAATGCCAATAACCATTTAGAAATGGAAACGGCTAATCAGCAGCCCTTGCCTGATATCGCGGCACTGATAACTGAGGGTATTGAGTATAATAATGTATTACCACTTAACGTATTAGCACAGCAGACAACATCTATCAGTGGTACATTGATTGGCGGTAATCATACCCTAGTGGCTGCCACCTTTGGTACGCACTACCAACCTGATTTTAACGATAAGATACTAATACTCGAAGATATTGGAGTAACATTTCGTCAGCTAGACAGATACTTACAACAATTTTTGTTTCTAAAAGATGTTAATGTTACCGCGATTATTTTTGGTCAATATTATTCCACAGAACCAACCGATCAAGAACGCATAATGTACAAAGCGGTATTACAACGATTTGCTGAACAATATAATAAACCCGTGTATTACTTTCCGTTTTTTGGCCACGGTAAATACAATCAACCGTTCATCTTGGGTGATACCGTTACGTTACAACGTAACCAAAAGCTCACTCATCTTGATGCTACTGAATACGTAACATTACGTCAAACACCATGTTAACTGCACCATTTCCCATAAAAAAAGGCTGCTGAGGTTCACTCAACAGCCTTCTTATCAAATTAGATTGCGGGATTAATTCGCCATCATCTTAACGTGCTTTTTCACTTTCTTCATTGCTATTTGACGCTTTAACGGTGATAGATAATCAATGAACAATGTACCTTTAAGGTGATCGATCTCATGCTGCATAACAATCGAAAGGAAGTCATCACGATCAAAACGCAATTCATTACCTTCGCGATCTAATGCAGTAACAACCACTGATTCAAAACGCTCAACATCAGCATAATAATCAGGAACAGAAAGACACCCTTCTTGACCCATTACTTTGTTTTCACCACTTTCAATAACTGGGTTAATTAATACCAAAGGTTGATCGCGTTCATCCGAGATATCAATAACAACAATTGCTTCTTTGCGACCAATTTGAGTGGCGGCAAGACCAACACCATTGCTTGTACCATATAGTGTCTCAAGTAGATCATCTACAAGTTGTTGAACAGATTCAGATTTAACATCAATCACTGCTTCAGCTTGAATATTTAGTCGTGGGTCTGGAGCGGTTAATACTTGTAAAATTGCCATTTTATCTCTTACTTAATCTATTATTTACGTTACTTAACGGTAACTTATCAGATTAACACTAATAATCACAATCTTTAGTGTCCTCTGTTGATGGCGCTATTTTACCTAAAAACAGGCTCAAGCAACAATTGATAATAACAATTAATTTGATAAGTGATCTTAATCTATTGCCTAAATCATAATAAAAATGGCTGTTTTATTAATATGTATTCATAAGATAGTCATAATAACAACACTGTACATACTCTTATAAATAGTAATGTTTTTAATGTTTGCGCTTATTTTATTCATGATTAAAACAAATATAGCCTCCAATAATAACTCATCGTTCAATTACGACTGAATAACGCCAATATTTACTCGAAAAACTATACTCAGCGACAATTAATTGACAATACAAATAATTGATTTCAATGTTTTTTGTTACATAATCACGCTTCTAATCAACCCCTATTGTGATAGCATTTATTCGCTCAATTATTACCTCTTCTACCTATTTCAGGGTCAAATAAATGAATAAAAAAACAACATTCCTAACATTAAACGCTATTGCTCTAGCGTTAACCTCAATGAGTTTTACTGCTAATGCTGGTGAAAAGATGGTTAACCCTGACGGTGGAGTTGTTGTTGGTTATTGGCATAACTGGGCTGATGGTCGTGGTTATAAGGCTGGTAATTCTCCAGCAATGAGCCTTAAAGCAACCAATCCAATGTATAATGTGGTTGCTGTTTCTTTTATGAAGGTTTATGACACAGCAGAAGGTCGTATTCCTACTTTTCATTTAGACTCAGAAACAGGTTTAACAGAAACACAATTTATCGATCAAATTAAGCTACTTAACGATCAAGGTCGCGCAGTAATATTGGCACTTGGTGGTGCAGATGCACACGTTGAATTACAACAAGGTGACGAAGAGGCTTTCGCAGCTGAAATCATTCGCCTGACTGATCTTTATGGTTTTGACGGCCTAGATATCGATCTTGAACAAGCAGCTATTGATGCTAAAGATAACCAAACGGTTATTCCTGCTGCATTACGTATCGTAAAAGATCACTACCGTGAACAAGGTAAAAACTTCCTAATCACCATGGCTCCTGAGTTCCCATACTTAACGGCTGCGGGTAAATATATTCCTTATATTACAGGTCTTGATGGTTACTACGACTGGATCAACCCACAGTTTTACAACCAAGGTGGTGACGGCGTTTTTGTTGAAGGCCCAGGCTGGATTGCGCAAAACAACGATGAGCTAAAAGAAGAGTTTATCTATTACATTGCTGATTCGTTAGTTAACGGTACGCGTGGCTTTACAACTATCCCACACGACAAATTAGTCTTTGGTATTCCAACTAACATTGATGCAGCAGCAACAGGCTTTATTAAAGATCCTCAAGATCTATTTAATGCCTTTGCACGCCTTGAAAAACAATCACAACCTCTTCGCGGTATAATGACATGGTCAATTAACTGGGATATCGGTACTGACGAATCAGGTAAAGAATACAACAGCAGCTTTATTGAAACTTACGGTCCATTTGTTCACAGCCAAACGCCACCAGTAGTACAACCAGGTAAACCTAGCCTTGCTGGTATTACTGACGCCCGCGTTCAGCACAAAACAAACTTTGAGCCAATGGCTGGCGTAACAGCGACAGATAAAGAAGATGGTAACCTAACATCTTCAATTTCAGTGACTGGCAGTGTTGATACTCAACGTGTTGGTGACTATGTACTGACTTATTCAGTTGCTGATTCTGATAACAACGAAACCGTATCACCGCGTAAAGTTACTGTATTTAGTGCCCTGCCAACATTTGCTGGTGTAGAAAATAGTGTTATTAAAGTGGGTGAAAATTTTGACCCAATGGCTGGCGTTTCTGCAACAGACGCAGAAGACGGCGATCTAACTACAAATATCTCAGTATCAGGCACTGTAAACACCGCGATTGCTGGTTCATATGAACTGATCTACAACATTACAGACAGTGCAAACCAAACTGTAACAGTAAAACGTATTGTGGTTGTTAACGATGGTTCTATCGTTTGTACACCAGCGTGGCAAGCAGATGCTACCTATGTTGAAGGTGATGTTGTTAATCACAACGGCAAAGAGTGGCAAGCAGGTTGGTGGACACAAGGTCATGAGCCAGGAACAACTGGCGAATGGGGTGTATGGCGCGAAGTCGGCAGCAGTGACTGTGGCGGTACTGAGCAACCGGACGTTGATTTTACTGCAACTTTAACCGGTGTTAATGGTAATTACACTATCACTAACGGCACAGCAAAATTAACGCTAAACTACAGCGCTAACAAAGCAAGTTCAGTACAAATCGACGTTATTAATGCAATGGGCTACCCTGTTTCAGGTGGTCAATTCACCGCGAACGTAGATAGCAGCCAAACCATTAACATGGCACTTGAAGATGTGGTTGCGGGTAAATATTCCCTACGCATGATTGCAGAATCAAACAATGAAAACGTAGAACAACGTCTACATTTCACACTTGAAGAAAAAGGTACTATTGAGCCGCCAGTAACGGATGCACCTGCGTATGAAGCAGGAAAAGCATACCTTGCAGGCGATCAAGTATTAGCAACTGACGGTAATGTGTACCAATGTAAACCATGGCCTTACACGGCTTGGTGTGCAAGTGCAGCATATGCACCAGGTTCAAGTGCTAGTTGGGCTGACGCTTGGGATAAACTATAATTATCAACGTAATCATTATTGATAATTAATAATAAGCCAGCAATGAGTATTAACTTATTGCTGGTTTTTTTGTAATAATGGCAACGGCTCTGTGTGTAAAAAAGCGTATTCCAATATCCGCGATAAGGTTTTTTTATCTATCGGTTTTGATATGTAATCATCCATACCAGCTGCAATGCAATGTCGTTTCTCTTGCTCAAGCACATTAGCGGTTAACGCAATGATATAAGGTGGCTGCACAAAATCCATCTTACGAATACGCTGTGTCGCTTCAATACCTCCCATGTTCGGCATTTGGCAATCCATCAATATTACATCCACCGCATGATGCTGAATATACTCAAGAGCTAATACTCCATCATTAACAATACTGATATTCAATAATCCAAATGAATCTAAAAACGCTTTAATTAATTGCTGATTCACTTTACTATCTTCAACTACTAATATATTCATATCTGAATAAACGCTTAAATCATTATTATAATATTCATTGCAACTCTCAGCTTGAGGATGATCACAACATTTAAGATCAACATTAAACCAAAATATAGTTCCTTTACCCAACTCACTCTCAACATTTAATGCGGTCGACATTAATTGACACAAACTATTTGAAATTGATAGTCCAAGCCCTGTTCCACCGAATTGCCGTGAAATCGAACCATCGGCTTGTGTATAAGAATCAAAAATAGCATTAAGACTTTCAGGAGCAATACCGATCCCTGAATCTTTTACACTAAAACACAATCGTTGATGTAATCTTGGTTGATCATGAACCATCGCCGATAAACTCTCAATGTCATCTAATAATCTAATCCGTAATTCAATATTGCCATGAGGCGTGAATTTAACGGCATTACCAAGTAAATTCGTTAATATTTGGCGTATACGCCCTTCATCAGCATCAAAATAAGGCGCTATCTTGGTATCGATATCAATCTCTAATTGAATGTTTTTTTCACGTAAATCATGTTCAAAAGGAGCAATACAACCATGAATGAAGGTTTCTAAATGAAAGTGATTAAACCGTAATTCGACATTACCTGCTTCCAATTTTGAATAATCTAAAATCTCATCAATAATAATAAGTAATGCATTAGCCGATTGTTTAATGTATTCAACCTGCTGTTTAGATTGCTTATCTAATTTTCTGTCTTCTAAGCATTGAACAAACCCTAATACTCCATTCATTGGGGTTCGAATTTCATGACTCATATTTGCCATGAAATTACCTTTTATCCGTAATGCTTCATTTAATTGATTGGTTTGCTGCTGTAATTTTTCATTCAATGTCTGTAATTTAGTTTCATTGTGGAAAATATAATTATCTACTTTACTGAGTTCCATGGCTAATAATGACACTTCACTATTATCTTTTTTAAAAACTGAAATATCTAATGTCCCCGATCCCATTTTAGTCAGTTCACTAATAAGATAATTTAAGGGATGAGTGACTTTGTGGTACATATAAAAAAGAATAAACACAATAAAAAATAAAAAGGGTAATACATATATTAATATTTGAATGACTATTGTTTTTATAATATTGCTAGCACTATAATAAACTACATATTTAAAAATTGGGTCACCGTTAAAATAAGCAGGATAGCTTAATAAATAATCACGTTGATACATAGATAAGCCTGATATATAAAGAAATGGTCGCAAATTAACATCCCGAACATTATCTGAATGATAATAATGAAGAAGTTTATTATTGAGATCATAAACAGATAATGACCGAATTTCTTTATACTGACTAATTAATCGATTAAATTCTAATGACGACTCCGTATCTTGAAAGACAATGGTATCAATAAATACAGGGGCTAATGCATTCATCATTACTTTGACATTTTTCACTAAGCGCTGAGTATTACTGTAATAACTGAGTGTTAATGCGGTTAACATGACACAAATTAACACCCCACTCATCATTAATGTGATTTTATTAAATAACCCTTGCTGCGTTTTTAATTGCCGCTTAATGCAATAAGGTGTCTCTTCCATAAAGTACCCCTTTCACTTTATTTCTCGACGGGTAATCCTTTCTCTGACCAATCTAACCACGATCCATCATAATGAGAGACTTTAAATCCCGCTTGTTTCATTAAAAAATACGTCAACGTCGAGGCTTTACCTTTATTACAATAGGTCACACTTTTTCGGCTCTTATCTAACGTTGCAAATATACTTTCAAGCTGCTGAGGTGATTTTAATATTTTAATGCCTTCAGTTGTGGTATTAAAAAAAACACTATTTTGAATATTTTTAGCTTTCGGTATATGACCAAATTTTTTCGTCGCTGAACGCTCGCCCATAAATTCAGCTACCGAGCGACTATCATATAACTGATATAAATCACTATAAGCAGCAATTTTCGCAACTGTTGTACTAGCATAAACAGTTGAATTTAAAACAGGGAAATATTGTGATTGTTGCACCGGAATAACTGTTTGAGTTAATGAATATTGGGGATGCCAAACATCAATGCCACCGTTAAGAATAGCAATATTTTTAACCCCGTATAATTCTAACACCCAAAACAAACGCGCTGCATTTTTCAGATCACCTTGATCATAAATAATGATTTGTTGTGATGCCGTTATCCCTTTTTGCTGTAACAATGGCGCTATTTTTTTTATATTTTTTACATAATAAGCATTATTGATTTCAACATAGGTCAATTCGGTTGGAAAGCTAATCGCCGTATTGATATGCCCTTGCTGATACTGCTCCTGACTACGGGCATCAAAAATCAGAACATGTTGTTGATCCATAATTTGCTGATGCAACCACGTACTATCAACCACCCACTGATATTGACGCTCACTGGCATAAACGGAGGTTAATCCACTAAAAAATAAAACCAAAAGACTGAATATTGCCGCTATACATCTGATCATGTTTTCATCCCTGCTGATACCGATACATAAAAGACGTCATATCATTACTTTCATAAAAGTATTTATTAAGCGTAGCAAAGAACATCAAAAAAGCCCGACACAACATTTAAGCTTAACATTTATATTTCGACGTTATTTTACGCGTCAATTAATAAAGCTGACTTAAATAATACCGTATTTAAACGCTTCAATATTATCGGTTAAAGAAATATCACCCAAACAACTATCAATCATAAAATTCAAACAAAAATATTAAATTCAATAAGATAACTGCTCTATTTATGAAATTGACAATATAAACATGGTTATTTTATTCATGCCTAATTAGAATATCCATTTAGTCTTAATACACGTTACAGTATGAATAAAAAACCTGATCGTCAAACTGCGATGCGCCAACTCCTGACTGATGTTAAGCAGGCGTTTCCACTTTATGACCCTAAAACCTTTGTTTGTGGTCCTGATAACAATTGTATTGGCTGCCCTAAAAAATTATTAGAATTGGTCGATACTGAAGTCAGTTACTGGGAACATGCGATTAAACGTGGTGTTATTCCACAATTTGATGAAATTCGCCAGTTTGGCAAACTCTGTAAAAATGTTCGCCGTGGCTTAATACGAAATAATATAATGACCTAATGTCGCCCGTGCTATAATCCACGTCATTGTTCGTCGGCTATTACTCTAACTTTAGGGATAGCCGTTATTTGATTTATTTATCTGAGATTCTACATGCCTTTCTCTAAGCTTGGATTAAGCGACGCTATCGTTAAAGCAGTAACCGATATGGGTTACACCACTCCTACGCCAATTCAAGAAAAAGCCATTCCAGTGGCACTAACTGGCAAAAACCTGATTGCAGCAGCACAAACAGGTACTGGTAAAACAGCCAGTTTTGTACTTCCTATTCTGCAAATGCTTGATGATGGTCAGCAAGTGCGAGCTAAACGCGTACGTGCATTAATTCTTGCGCCTACACGTGAACTTGCGGTTCAAGTTGAAGCCAATATTGCTCAATACAGCAAACACACCAATTTAACCTCAATGGCAATGTACGGTGGTGTTGATTACGAACCACAAAAACGTCGCCTTATTGAAGGTGTTGATATTTTAGTGGCAACACCTGGTCGTTTATTGGATATGTACACGAAACGTGCTATCCACTTTGATGCGATTGAAATTTTAGTGCTTGATGAAGCTGACCGTATGTTAGATATGGGCTTTATCGAAGACATTAATAAGATCATTGAGCGCTTACCGCTTGATCGTCAAAACATGTTGTTCTCAGCAACCCTATCAGCTCAAGTACGTCTTCTGGCAAAAACAGCAGTACGTAATCCAGTTGAGATTAGTATTGCCAAAGATGAAGCATCACAGCCTAAAATTGACCAATGTCTGATCACCGTTGATAAAGACATGAAATCTTCTCTATTGAGCCATTTAATTAATGAGCAACAATGGGATCAAGCGTTAATCTTCATTGAAACCAAACATGGCGCAGCGAAATTAGTGAGCCAACTTGAAAAGCGTGGCATTGCCGCAGAAGCTATTCATAGTGGTCGTAGCCAAGGCTCTCGTGCACAAGTATTAGAAGATTTTAAAGCGGGTAAAGTAAAATACTTAATCGCAACGGGTGTTGCTGCTCGTGGTCTCGATATTGATGAATTAACCCGCGTAGTTAACTATGATCTACCGTTCCCTCCAGAAGAGTATGTCCACCGCATCGGTCGTACTGGTCGTGCTGGCTCTAAAGGTGAAGCGATTTCATTTGTATCACGCGATAACTTCAAAAACTTATGCATGATTGAGCGTCTGTTAGGTCACTTAATCGTTCGTAAAGAAATTGAAGGTTTTGTACCAACCAAAGAAGTGCCTATTTCTATTTTAAACTTCAAACCTAAATACATTAAACCTGAAGATGATAATAGTAACGGTGACAAGCCCCGTCGCAACGATAAGCCGCGTAGCAATTCACCAAGCACTGATAAACCAAAGGCGAAAAAGCCGAGAAACCGTAAGCCAATCACAGATCGTGATACTGGTATTCCACGTGCTACTCGTAAGCCTAAAGCAAACTAATATTCTTACCGCTATCAGCCATTGATAGCGGTATTTTCTCTGCTGTTACATCCACTATCACCGCCATTTATAACTGATACGCAGTTTTATTTTAAATTTTATAAACTATTTATTAATTTCATCCTTCCTCTTCATAATAACGCATGACTTATTATTGCCTATTTGAAGGATGCAATATGACAACGTTTAAGATCCCTGAAACTATTCATTTTGGTGAAAACTCACTAGCAACTCTCGCTAACCTTTCTGGTAAAAAAGCGATTATTGTTACTGGTGGTAGCTCAATGAAAAAGTTTGGCTTTATTACTCAGGCACAGCAATTACTCAATGAAGCTGGCATCGATTCAATCGTCTTTGATGGCGTAGAACCTAATCCATCAGTACAAACGGTTATCAAAGGGTCACAAATGATGTGTGACTTTAATCCTGACTGGATCATTGCCATTGGTGGCGGTTCGGCTATTGATGCAGCAAAAATTATGTGGTGTTTCTATGAGCATCCACATTTAAGTTTTGAAGATATTGTACCCGTTGGATCTATGCCTGAATTGCGTCATAAAGCTAAATTTGTGGCTATTCCATCAACCAGTGGCACCGCTTCTGAAATCACTGCATTCTCGGTGATAACGGATCTTGAAAATCATATTAAATACCCGATTGTTTCATCACATATTGTTCCTGATATCGCGATTATTGATCCAGCATTACCATCAACAATGCCCTCTTATATTACCGCCAATACGGGTATGGATGTCATGGCACATGCTCTGGAAGCTTTTGTTTCTATTGCTGCTAATGATTATTCAGATCCACTGGCTATGCGCGCTATTAAACTAGTTTTTGACAATATAGAAACTGCTTATCTGCACGGAGATAATCTCGATGCGCGTACTAATATGCACAATGCATCAGCCCTTGCTGGCATGGCTTTTTCAAATGTGTCGCTAGGGCTTATTCATTCATTAGCACATAAAATCGGTGGCGAGTTTGGTGTTACTCATGGGCTCGCAAATGCTATTTTGCTGCCTTATATTATTAGTTACAATAAACTATCAACAGATAAATATTCTGAAATAGAACAATATTTAAATATCACTTCTATTGAAGACGAGTTACGTACATTAAACGCCAAACTCAATATTCCACTCACATTTAAAGCAATTACTGAAGTCGACATCAGCGAAGAACAATTTATCGCAGTGCTAGATCGTATGAGTGAAAATGCATTTAATGATCCATGCACACTCACCAACCCTGGCTCACCAACAATTGCTGATATTAAAAATATCTATCAACAGTCGTTTTTTGGCATAAAATAATCTCTAATAAAAACAACAAAGGCTAACATTGTCTTTGTTGTTTTCTTTAACTATGCCACTTCACCTCAATATGAGGCCAACGTCGTGTAGTCATATAAATTGTTTTGAGAACCGTACAGCGTCATTGTTCCTTTTAGCTCAAAACCTATTTTTTTTAATAACCGATTAGATCCCTCATTATCAAGTAGCGTCACGGCTAAAACCGTATCTAAAGAATGAAGTTTCATGCCGACATTGAGAACAGAAGAAGCCGCTTCAGTTGCGTAGCCTTTTTTACAGAATTCAGTTAAAAACGCATAACCTAAATCGGGATAATCTAATTCTTCTCTTTTTAATAAACCACAGATCCCAATCGGTGTTGCAGTTTCTTTCAATAAGACCACGTTTAATCCAAAGCCATAATCTCGATAACTTGCTAATGGTCCATTCATTAAATAATTCACAGCATCGGCATGTGTTCGAACATTCTTATCTGCAATATAACGAATGAACGATTCTTCATTTAATAACTGCATAATAAATTCAGCATCATCTAATGTTAATTGCCTTATTATTAATCTTTCTGTTTCAGATACTTGTTTCATTTAAATTGCCACCTCAAAACGCTAACGCTGTAATAACGTCAAACATCGATTATTACTATCAATTACTTTCGATTTAACTGTAATAAATCCCACTTAGTGCCGTATAAGTCTTTAAACACGACAACTGTACCGTATTCTTCTGAACGAGGATCTTCGGTAAATTCGACACCTTGTGCCTTCATAAACTCATAGTCTCGCCAAAAATCATTCGTTTGAAGAAATAAGAACACACGCCCACCCGCTTGATTACCAACGGATTTTAACTGTTCATCATTACTGGCTTGAGCAAGAAGTAAATTAGTACCACTGGAGTTAGGTGGTGAAATTTGAACCCAACGTTTACCGCCGCCTAAGTCAGTATCCTCAATAAGTTCAAATTGAAGTTTCTTGGTGTAAAATTCTATCGCATCATCATAATTTTCAACAACTAAAGCAATATTACCAATTCGTTGTTCTATGGGCTTACTCATACTTATCTTCCTACGATTTAAACGTAAAATTCTACCTGATTTCACCAATAAACTCATTTATAAGTGAACAATAACAATGGTGATTAACTAAAACGAGTAATGCATTTAAAGATGGTAAATGTGTCTATCTACAAGAAAACCTATACACATACGGATGGTAGTAACTTATTAGAACCTGCATATTATGGCGATGTACTCTTATTTCAATGGTCGCAAAAAGTAAAATTCGTTTTCATAAATAGAGCTAAATATCTCTTATTTTTTATCTCAATAATGCGTATAACTAAGGACACACTAATTACGAGGATAAGATCATGTTTACAGAATACAGTGCATTAATCGATTCATTAAAAGGTAAAGATGTTTCATTTGACCGTTTATACAACAAACACAATACGCTAAATACTGAAATTGAAAAAATGACCGCAAAAGATGGTTTTAATGAAGTTAAAATTGATCAATTGAAAAAAGAAAAACTTTTACTAAAAGATGAAATCTTAGCTTATTTAAAAAATGCCGCTAATAAATAACATTCGATTAAAGCAGAAAAGATTATCACCCACTTCATCTTTTCTGCTTTAATATCTACTGTATTTATTTTTAATATCAATTTATGACCTGAATCCCCATACTGCATCAATAAGTTTAATCATTAATTCTTTAGATACATCACTCTCATCAAATTCTGGCATATACTCAACAAAATCAGCACCTACAAACTTATCACTCGATGATATAGTATCAACAAGATGTAATGCTTCTCTTGCGGTTAAACCACCAACATTTGGTGTCGCACAGGCACGAAAAATACTGCCATCAAGCGCATCATAATCAAATGATAAATAGATATGATCATAATCTCGTTCGAGCTTTTCCATTAACATTTTAACGACTACATTAAAGCCATGTTTTTCGATAAAAGCCATATCATAATTAGTAATGTTTAATTTATTAATCAAATCATATTCATTGCGCATAAGATCCCGCACACCAACATAATAAATATCATCAGCATTAATGCTAATGTCTGCTGGCATATTCCAATCATTATATGGATATAGATTCATTAACAATGCTAACGGTTTGCCATGTAAATTACTGTCTAAGCTATTATTAATATCAGCATGCGCATCAACCCAAACAACTGCAACTTTTTTACCTTGCTGCTGTTGATAAAACGCCATTGTCGCTTGTAGCGTTCCCACAGCAATAGAATGATCACCACCGATAGTTATAGGTATTCGACCATGATGATAACTCTCTAATACTTTACTCTTTAAAGTATCAGCATAATCCATTAACGCTTTATCTTTATGATCACTATCGAGAGCGTTTTTGATATCCGCGGTTACTATAACATCACCAAGATCAACAATATCAGCACCCCACCGTTGAGTTCTTACTTGAATCCAATCAGTAAGCCCTACCCATGATTTATCATCCAGTTCCCTAAGTCCATCAACGGTATTTTGAGTCGTTGTTACACAACCAAGCTGATTAAACGGTGCGCCAATAATATCAAAACCTTTCATATGAATACCTTTATTAAATCCGTTTAATTATGACTTATTAGACCAAGCATCAAGTAGATCTTTTCCATATATGATTTCTATATTCAGATGTAAAACCAACAATATTATGGCTAATAAAGCACAAATAATATTAAACCAACCGGTGATTTTATTTCGAAGAATGGGGGCATAAATCACAAAATTAATTGCAACCAGTAAAAATGGATAGATAAACCCCAATAAAAGTAATAATCCAAGATAATTAGATATTGCCAATGGAGTCATCATAATTACACCACCACTTTATGGGATATCATTAAAATTAACATGCTTTTTTACTAACTGATAATTAATCAATTAATTGCTGTCTTTTCTTAGAAAGATATCTCATTTTTGTAAAAATTAATTAGTTAGCACCCTACTGTAATAAATTTAATCAAAAGCTGTGGGTTCCTATTTTTATTGATAAACAACATGAAATCGTTCCAATACAAGAATCATCTCTTCACTAGGCTGGATATGAAAATCTAAACATTCAGTCGAAAAATAATTCCAATGAGCTTCGCGCCACCATTTTAATGAACGGTCGCCCTCACCCTCCGCATAAGCAAAATCAGCGGTTACTTCGTTATATTTACACATTTCAACTGAATCAATTTCAATAATACAAATAGGCTGACCATTCCAATCAACGACGACTTGTAAATGCCCGACAGTTGGCATTGATTCTTTCCCTGATTCATACCAAGCATTAAGACTACACG
>CAMQXY010000080.1 GCA_947039005.1 uncultured Photobacterium sp. | reverse complement strand
CCACTAAAATGGACCATCAGATGATGAATATGAAAAGTATGTCTGATGTAGGTATGCCTGCGGCAGGTTCAAAACCCGATAAAGTGGCATATGTCATTCTCTCGGATGATATGCAAATCACCTTCAAACAACCTGTCGATATCAAACCTAATGATGTGGTGCAATTTGTAGTTATGAACACAGGGAAAATGGACCATAATTTCACTATCGGCTCAGCAAAAGAACAAGTAAAACATCGAAAAATGATGACTGAAATGGATCATAGCGATCATGAGCATAACCACGATGATGACAGCAGTATTACCGTTGCACCAGGCAAAGCGAAACACATTTTATGGCATTTCCATGGCGATAAAAATGTTGAACTTTCTTGCAATATGCCGGGTCACCCTGAAGCTGGAATGACGAAAACAATTACGTTGTAACGAAGAAGATAATCACAGCCAATAAAAAAGCAGCTTCAATAGAAGCTGCTTTTAATATTTATTTGCAACGAAGACAATTACTTCTCGTCAGTCGTTTCTTCTAGTGATTCTACACCACGAAGATTGATCTGTAGTGCTTGTAAAAAATTACGCAATACTTGATCTTTACACTCACGGTAGTGTTTATGATCCACTTTACGGAAGAAAGCACTTAATTCATGCTTGCTTAAACGAAAATCAACTAGCTTTAACAACTCAAGCACATCATCTGCTTTTAGATTTAGTGCAATTTGTAATTTTCTAAAAATAATATTATTTGTGATTTTTTGTTCTGGTGCAGCCTGCTCGCCTTCTTTTTTACCACGCTTTTGATTAATAAAGCCATTTAAGAAGATAGCAACTTGCTCATCAGAACAACTTTTATAGCCTTCCGCTTCATCGCCTTTTAACCAACTACATACCTGCTCACGTGTTACTTCACAATCAGCAGCAGCGAAAATAGCGATCATCTCGCTATCATTTAAATCAAAAGTATAGCGAACACGGCGCAAAACATCGTTATTAGTCACAATTTATCCAATTTAGTATGCTGTAGTTGCAATAACCACAGCGAAATTATCAGCGAAGAATAACAGATAATTCACCGCTATTCACCCGTATCTAGTAGCTTTTGCACATCAACCATGCCAATCATCGCTTTGTTTAATGGATTACTCTCAGCCGTAATTAATAATTTACCGGCTCCATACCAATGAATAGCTTCCCATTGAGAGTAAATACCTAACCGTTTATAAATCCCTGTCGACCAATCTGGTTTATTATTCTTCACTTTCACTAGCCAGATAAATGAATAGCCTAAATATTTATTTTTCCGATAACCAATGAATGCTAATGTTGCTGTTTGAGGATCATAATCAACCCCCGTAATTAAGCCTTTACTTTGATATTCAGCCACTGGTTTTACATGTTGTACTTGATCAACTTTCGACTTATCTAGTCGATAAAGCTTCGTCTTTTCATCTTTCCAATTTTTAGTAAATAGCCACAGTTGATCACCAACAACAGTAATCGCTTCACTGTCAAAATTATGCTTATTAAACCAGCCTTTTTTAAAATCACTATATTGATATTTTAATACCGCAGTCGGTGTTACTGCTTGCTGTTGGCTAAGCCCCTTTCGCGCGATTTTATAAATCACACCACCTTTACGTTTCGCCAGATTATTACCAATGTCACCAACATATAAAAATTGCTGATCTTGTGCTAAATCTTCCCAATCGCGATTGCGGCTATTATCAACAGTTACCACTTGCGCAATACCCGTTAAATCATGATCTAACCGATAAAGTTTATTCTGACCATAAGTATCATTTTGAGTCCAAACATCACCATCAATAACAGCCAATCCTGATGTTTCGCTTAGATTTTTAGGCATATATGCCAAAATATCTACATAAAGTGTCTTCCGCACAAAATAAGTGGCAGCCATACTACATGATGACAATAATAAGACCGCTATCAACAACGAAATAATTCTTTTAATTATCAATATCTTACCTATAATAAAATACAACAAATAAAAACATTAATTAACTATAATATCATTATGTTTATAATATGAAAAACCAGTATAAACACTACAAATTATAGATATAAATAGGCAAATTTCACCATTCACAACCATAATTAAATCCCAAACGTATACATTTACGGTTACTACGGTATGGCAGATAAATAATGATGAATATTTTACATCTCATTAGATATAAATATGGGCTAATTGCTTTGTGCCTATTATTCATGAGTTTTCAAACTAATGCCATTCAACTTGCGCCACTCACTGGCTCTGAATACGTAGGTGATTTAGCCGTATTAGAAAAAAAACGAGTCTTACGAGTATTAGTTGCTGCTGATTTGGGTTTTTATTACATCGAAGACGGCACCACCAAAGGAATTATTGCTGACTTATTACAACACTTTGAGCAAGATATTCGTAAAAATTATCCATCTTTACACCTGCAAGTCATTCCTGTTCATCGAGATAATCTGCTGCCTTATCTCGTAAAAGGTTTAGGTGATTTAGCCGTTGCTAATATTACGATTACTCCTGAACGTAAAAAACAAGTGGCTTTTAGTCAGCCAATACTTAGCAATATTTCAGAAATTATTATTAATAATAAAAAACAACCACCATTCACTAAAGTAACGGACTTAAGTGGTCAAACAATTTGGGTAAGAAAAAGTTCAAGCTACCATCAAAGTTTACTAAAAGTTAATAATAAATTACGGATGCAAAACTTACCGCTAGTATCAATTTTATTTATAGATGAAACTTTACAAGACTATGAATTATTAGAACTTATAAATTTAGACCTACTTAATGCAACGGTCATTGATAATCATAAGATAAAAATTTGGAAACCAATTTTAAAAAATATCCGCATCAATGATAGTTTTGTTTTACGTAATAATGGTCAAATAGCATGGGCTATGCGTAAAGACAGCCCTAAGCTAATGGCATTAGTTAATCAATATATCGAAACAGTTAAAGAAGGAACCTTGATCGGTAACATGATTTACAATAGATACCTTGAAAATCATCGTTGGCTTCATACCCTACTAGATCCCAATAATATCGATAAGATGGAAAATCTATCCCATATTTTCTTTCGTTATTCAAAACAATATGATTTTGATTATCTAATGTTAATGGCACAAGGCTTTCAAGAATCAGGACTCAATCAGAATAAAGTATCCAATAAAGGTGCTGTCGGCATTATGCAGGTATTGCCCAGCACTGCTCGTGATCGTAATGTTGATATTCCCAACATTTATACCTCAACCAATAATATTCATGCTGGTACTAAATACATGCGCTACCTACAGGATCAGTATTTTAGTAGTGAAGAAATAGATTACGATAACAAAATTTATCTGTCATTAGCGGCCTATAATGCAGGGCCTGGTAACATCAATAAAATGCGTCGTTACGCAAAAGAACAAGGCTATAATCCTAATGTTTGGTTTAATAATGTTGAACTGATTACCCGCAAGCACATTGGCATACAACCGATTGTCTATGTCAATAATATTAATCGTTACTTCATTGTCTATAAACAAATAATGAAACTTAAACGCTTCCGTGATTCAGGTATACGGCCGTTCATTCCACCGTATCGATTTGATGCATCAGTGCTGTTCAAATAACAGACTGTATTCAATATCTTGTAAGCATGATCTAAAATAATCAATCTGTTATGAGACCATTATTGGATCATGCTTTTACATTAGAGTTAAATTGATGTTTTGGACGGCGATCTTGCTTATGGAAATACCATAACTTACGATTCTTGGATGACTTTTTCATTACAATACCGATTAACAAGAAAAAACAGAGCGAATATCATCCTATTATTTGTCCATAATGTAAATTAATGCCGCTGCCAATAGTTACTCATCTTTACAATATTACATTGTAATATTGATATTATAAATCAATGACCCACTATGGGTAACGTGGATAGGGCAATACGTTTTACATTTTTTTTGTAACAAGTATTTTTCATACTTACTACTAACGATTAAATAAATCAAGTTAACATCTAATAACAACGAGAACTTAATCACAAAAACCATCTATATTAATACTAAAAACCCACCCGCAAGATGTTTTTTTTAACATTAAATATCACTATATACTCATTAATAGCAAGCGTTTGCGTAAACTTGAAATATTAGTTTTTGTCAAAGCATAAAAAAACCACTGGATTAAAAGTGCGATATATATCACTTTAACAAAGAATGAAATCGTTCAGCATACACACATAAACAGATAATAATCACACTGAGCACAATCCAATATGGTCTATCTACACTTTATACTCGGGTTAGTCATTATTGCAGTATTAGCTTTACTTGCCAGTAATAACCGAAAAAACATTAAATATCGCTATATCATTCAATTACTTATTATTGAGATGGCATTAGCTTACTTCCTGCTCAATTCATCTGCGGGCACTGGTATTGTTAAAGAATTCGCAGATGCCTTTAATGGTTTACTGTCATTCGCCGCTGATGGCACCAATTTTGTTTTCGGTAACTTATCTAATAACAACGACTTCAACTTCTTCCTTAGTGTATTAATGCCGATTGTCTTTATCTCAGCGTTAATTGGTATTTTACAACACATCAAAGTATTACCTTATATCATCAAAGGCTTAGGCTTCTTATTATCAAAAATTAATGGTATGGGTAAGCTAGAATCATTTAACGCAATCAGTGCGTTGATGGTCGGCCAATCAGAGAACTTTATAACGTATAAAAATATTCTCGGTGGCATGTCTGAACGTAGGATGTACACCCTTTCAGCAACAGCAATGTCAACGGTTTCAATGTCTATCGTTGGCTCATACATGAAGCTTATCGACCCTAAGTATGTTGTAGCTGCATTGTTCTTAAACATGTTCAGTACCTTTATTATTCTTTCTATTATCAATCCCTACGATCATGAAGCAGAGATGGATATTGATGAAATGATGGCGGCTGAAAGTGGCGAAAAATTAACGTTCTTTGAAATGCTGGGTGAATACATTTTAATGGGCTTTAAAGTAGCCGTTATTGTTGCAGCAATGCTTATTGGTTTCATTGCTTTAATTTCAATGATCAATGCGGGCTTTAGTGCTGCGTTTGGTATCAGTTTCCAAAACATCATCGGTTACTTGTTCTACCCTGTTGCATGGCTAATGGGTGTTCCTGCTCACGAAGCATTACAAGCAGGCAGTATCATGGCAACCAAACTGGTTACTAATGAGTTTGTAGCAATGATGGATCTTCAAAAACAAGTCGGAAGCCTATCAGCACATACAGTGGGTACAGTTTCTATTTTCCTTGTTTCATTCGCAAACTTTAGTTCTATCGGTATTATTGCCGGTGCGGTTAAAGGTGTTAACGAAGAAAAAGGTAATATGGTTGCTCGTTTTGGCTTGCGTCTACTTTATGGTTCAACCCTAGTAAGTATTCTCTCTGCTCTAATTGCTAACATTATGTTATAGCACCATGGTATTAATCACAGGCACTGTTTAACCACAGAGTCTGTGATTATTCGCCATTAAAAACATTAATATCCACATCAGCTTTTCTCTTTCTAGTACCATTTTAAACCTGCCTTTTACTACTATGTAATTAATCCCACTACAATTAATTAAATAAGCAATATTAACTTCCGATTTTAGCCTCTTCTATTTGTATGATAAATAATTTAAATTTTGTGCTACTCATCACATAAAATTCGATTTATCGAAAACATGTCTTGAGCCGATCAACAATCATACCCATGAGGCTTATATGTCAAATAAAACCATTTCAGGTGCAGAACTTGTCGTTGCAACTCTAAACGCACATGATGTTCCACATATTTTTGGTATTCCTGGTGCTAAAATCGATTCCGTGTTTGACGCGGTGTGTGATAACGGCCCTGAAATCATTATTTGTCACCATGAACAAAATGCAGCCTTTATGGCAGCAGCAACGGGTCGTTTAACAGGTAAAGCAGGTGTCTGCCTTGCAACGTCTGGTCCCGGCGCATCAAACCTTGTTACTGGTGTCGCAACAGCGAACAGTGAAGGTGATCCCGTTGTTGCCCTTGCTGGTGCGGTCCCGCTTTCGATGTATTCTCATAATACGCACCAATCGATGGATACACGCTCACTGTTTAACCCTATAACTAAATTTTCAGCAGAAGTAATGGACAGTGCTTCTGTACCTGATGTGGTACATAAAGCATTTCGTATTGCAGAACAACCGACTCAAGGTGCAAGTTTTGTCAGCCTACCTCAAGATGTTCTAACCAATCAGATCCCATTTATTCCAGTACAACAGCCTAATCCAATTCTCTTTGGTGGTGCGCATCCACAAGCTATTCGTCAAGCAGCAGATCGTATTAACGCTGCTAAAAATCCAGTATTATTATTAGGTATGGATGCAAGCCAACCGTTTGTAACGGCCTCGATTCGCCAGTTACTAGAACATACGAAAATTGCAGTAGTAAATACCTTTGCCGCCGCAGGCGTTATTTCACATGATCTCTATGATTGTTTCTTAGGTCGTGTGGGATTATTTAAAAACCAACCAGGTGATAGTGCATTAAACAATGCTGATTTAATTATCACTATTGGTTATAGCCCAATTGAATACGATCCAATTTTATGGAATAAAGACGGTAAAACCCCAATTATTCATATTGGTTATCAACAAGCTGATTTAGAAGCCAGTTATAATCCGGTTTCAGAAGTCGTGGGCGATGTTGCAGTATCTGTGTGTTCTATTGCTGCTGAATTAGATAAACGTGAGCCGCTTGAAAACAATCAAAAATTCCAAGATTTACGTCAAGATTTACAACAAATAATGCGCATGGGCGTTAACAAAACATCATCAATGGGTGTCCATCCATTACGTTTTGTTCATGACCTACGTCGCTTTGTCAGTGATGATACTACCGTATGTTGTGATGTAGGCTCGATCTACATTTGGATGGCGCGCTACTTCCACTCTTTTGAACCTCGCCGCTTATTATTCAGTAACGGTCAGCAAACATTAGGTGTTGCTTTACCTTGGGCTATTGCAGCTTCACTACTAACACCAAACGAAAAAGTTATCTCAATGTCAGGTGATGGCGGTTTCTTATTCTCATCAATGGAATTAGCTACAGCTGTTCGTCATAAATGTAATATTGTTCACTTTGTTTGGACAGATCACAGCTACGATATGGTTAAAATTCAGCAACTTAAAAAATATGGCCGTGAAAGTGCTGTTAGCTTTATGGGACCTGATATTGTTAAGTACGCAGAAAGTTTTGGTGCTTATGGTTTAGCGATTAATACCGCAGATGATATTGAACCCGTATTACGAAAAGCAATGGCATTAAGTGGTCCAGTACTTGTAAATGTAAATATCGACTACCGTGATAATAGTCGCCTACTTGATCAACTTCATCCTTGCCAACAAGATTAAGAAGAAAATATTATGAGTCATCAAAATACTGACAAAACGTTTTACCAAACCTCAATGATGAGTGCTTTAATTGCAGGTTTATATCAAGGTGATTTTACAATTGGTCAACTGCTTGATCACGGTAACTTTGGTATTGGTACCTTTAATGATCTTGATGGTGAGATGATTATTTTAGGAGATGAAGTGTATCAACTTACCAGTACTGGTAAGGTGCATTTAGTTGATCATGATATCACTACTCCATTTGCTGGCGTGGTTAACTTCGAACCAACAGATACAGTAAGTCTTATTGAACTAACTAAAGCTGAGTTTGAAAATTGCCTTGAAAAAGATTTTGTTGCTAATAATGCAATCAATGCTATCCGTTTAACAGGTAAATTTTCATACGTTAAAACACGCACAGTACCTGCACAGCATCGTCCTTACCCTCCAATGGTTGAAGTAGTTAAACATCAACCTATTGCTGAAATGACACATGTATCAGGTGTAATGATTGGCTTTAAGATTCCAGATTACATGATCGGTATTAACGTACCTGGTTTCCACTTCCACTTTATCAGTGATGATCGTACTCAAGGTGGTCATGTTAGTGACTTTATTCTAACTGAGGGTACTGCTGAAGTTGAAATATTTAAAGATTTCCATCTTCGCATGCCAGCATCTCAAGAATTTGATCGCGCTGATTTAAATCCAGAAGATCTTAAAGCAGCCATTCATACCACAGAGAAATAATCTCATATAAATATTCGTTTTAGGCTCTATTCTTTTAAAGGATAGAGCTTTTTTTTACTGTTTTCATGAACATTATTGACAACATCTACGACTCTCTTTATTATCCGCGCCAGTTAAAGCAATCGATTACATTACGTTGCTTTTTCGCAAAAAAACACACAACAACAATGCAGCTGATCCTCATCAGTTGTCTTTCTATTTTTATAAATATGAGAGACTTTGATTTTGGGATTAATTATGCAAACTGACACATTAACTACGAACACCTCCCCTCGCCACACTAATTGGCAAAATAAAGCCATTTTAAGCGTTGCTTTTTTAATGGCGACAACGTCTGTTGGTCCCGGGTTTTTAACGCAAACTGCAGTATTTACCAATATTTATAACGTTGATATGGCTTTCCCTGTTTTTGCCTCGATGTTTATTACCTTTGGCATTGTGATGAACTTATGGCGTATCGTTGGCGTCTCAGGCTTACGAATTCAAGATATTGCCAATAAAGTGGCACCAGGCATGGGATACTTCATCGGCATTCTATTGGCGCTTGGTGCCGTTGCATTCAACTTTGGTAATGTTAGTGGCTCAGCCCTAGGGATGAATGTTTTAACCGGGCTAGATACCACTTGGGGCGCGATTTTTACGGGTGCTATTGGTAGCCTACTATTTATTGTCCATAATGCATCAAAACGCATGGATCAAATGGCTCGTTATCTGGGGTTATTAATGATTGTGCTCATTGCCTATGTCGCCCTGACCAATTTACCCCCACTTACACCAACAATCTTAGCCGCCGTTGCTCCATCTGATTTTTCTAACCTATTATTACCCACGTTAACTATCGTTGGCGGTGCCGTTGGTGGTTATTATACAGGTGCACAACGCTTAATTGACGTAAAATTAACGGGGATTGAAAACACACATAATGTAACAAAAACAGCATGGGCAGGTATCTCAATTGCCGTCGTTATTCGTATCTTATTATTTTGTGCTGTATTGGGTGTCATCACTACCGGAGTAACATTAGATCCTGCAAATCCTGCGGCTGATGCGTTTCGCCATGGTGCGGGTGATATTGGTTACTTTATCTTTGGGCTAGTATTATTTGTCGCGTCAATTACCTCTGTTGTCGGCAATTCATACATGGCAATATCACTCATAAAAACCCTGTTTCCTATCGTTGCACGCAATGAAAAATTATGGTGTGTAGGATTTATCATGCTAACTACTTTAGGTACAGTATTGATGAACATGCCTATTTTATTGCTGATGTTAGCAGGTCTTGTTAACAGTATCATTCTGCCAATAGTGCTAGCAACGATGCTAGCTGCAACACGAAAGAAAAATATTGTGGGTGATTATAAACATCCCCTTTATCTTACTACTATTGGTGTTACAATCGTGATCGTCATGACCTTAGCGAGCTTATCTAATATTAGTGGCTTTATTGCTAAATTCATGGGCTGACTTATTGAAGGTATATGGTTATATACCTTTAACCTCATAATATTATTAATCATTTTACTTTTAACATTTTTTATATTAAAAGTTTCTATAAAAAAATTACATTTAAAATATAATAAATATCAATATAAAAACCACTAATAGTTGTCATTAGGTATAGGTTTTAGTTATATTAGAGGCGCAACACTACTGTTATTCTTATGTAGATTGATAAGATATGACCTATATCCATTATAATAAATAAGATGAATCGTTAAAAAATGAATATAAAGATTGAAACTCTTACCTCATTTATTGCTGCTGCCGAATATGGTTCGTTTAGTGCTGCTGCACGACAGCTAAATAAAACCCAAGCGGCAGTTAGTCTCACTATCCAAAATTTTGAAATTGATTTAGGATTTCAAGTCTTTGACCGCTCAAGTAAATGCCCTCGTTTAACCGAAAAAGGCGAGCATGTACTAAAAAATGCCAAAATAATGATGGCGCAATACCAAACCTTCTTGGAGCGCTCATTATCTATTTACCATATGAACGACGTAAAAATAAAAGTAGGTATAGATCCTCTTGTTTGTAACGATAAAATACTTTCTATAATCAAAAGGTTATCTTCTGATTTACCAAATATTGAATTGTTTATCATGCAACAAAACAGTAAGCGTCTCGCTGAAGAAATAAAAGCTAAAAATCTTGATATTGCACTGGGTATTTTTGATCACGAAAATAAAATCAATCTTGAGTACACCCAAGCATTTAATATCAACGTTAGCTGGGTTGCTACTCAATCTTACCTTGATAAATTTAATGCAGGTGCAACAACATTAAGCTATCAAGATTTCTGTCAACAGCGCCTATTAATCCCCGCCTCTTTAGATTCACTGCCTTTCAGTGAGGCAAAAGCAGCATTACAGTTATGGCATGTTGAAGATATCCATACCATTTTATCTTTATGTCGTGAAGATATTGGTATCTGTTGTTTACCTGATTTTGTATTGAAACATGATCTTAAAAATGAAATGGTTAAAAAACTTAATCTTTCATTCAGTAAAATTACAAGCAATGTATGGTCAGCATCCCTTATTTACCCTATTGGTTCTCAATTAAGTCCAGCCATTCACTGGCTTCGAGGACAATTTACTGAGATCGAATCATTTTAAGTTATCCCTCTTTAGCATGAGTTCCCTTTACTCATGCTATTTACTCCCCCCCCCTTTTTTCTTACGTACTTCATATTCTTACATTATAAGAATAATAATCATCAATATAACAGCAGTAAACATCATCTTTGCATGCTCACAACTGTATACTTATGCATGTTATTTGAATGCATAAATATAATAATTATACCAACACTTTATTGTTACCATTCTTTTCAGATGTGTTTTTTTACTTCTTATTATTACCAATAGGTAAAGGTTATTTGTTTTTTTGCACCATTGTTATTAAATGCGGGTGGAATATACTGGTCACCATTGGTACAACAGTGATATATAAAAAAAAATACCGGTGTTTAGTTCACAGAACTTGAATTTTGATCAATTTAATTGTCTTATATCAAAGAAATTCATCACATATAAGATATCAGGTAGCCGCCCTGCGTGTTGTGGCTAATAAAAAGTCATTTTGTAGCAACGGATCAGCTCATAGATTTAATGATGGAAAGACCATCCCCTGAGAATGATGTCTAGGGTTCACTTTTTGAGGTATTCGTTATGTCACGAATCGTTATTGTAGGTGGCGGTGCTGCCGGTATAGAACTATCTACATTATTAGCAAAAGCTAATCGTAAAAAACATGAAATTATTCTGGTTGAACCAGAAACCGATCATTATTGGAAGCCACGCTTACACGAAATTGCAGCAGGTACTTTTGACCGCGAGCTAGATTCAGTTTGTTATTTCACCCATGGCGCAATCAATGGTTACCAACATTATCAAGCAGCAATGACTGATATTGATCGTGAAAATAAGATGCTTGCCGTTCGTCGTAATGATGGTATAGATGCTGCGATTAAATATGATTACCTTGTAGTTGCTGTTGGCGCAGTGAGTAATGACTTCAATACTACTGGTGCGCGTGATAACTGTATTTTCCTAGATTCAGCTAGCCAAGCTCGTCATGCATGGCATAAAATCAGTCAATTATTGCGCGAAGGCAATGAACGTACTGTTAATATTGTCGGTGCAGGTGCAACAGGCGTTGAACTTGCAGCTGAACTTGCACGTGTAAGCCATAAATTGCAGCGTTACAATGCAGCTAAACTAACAATAAATTTAATTGAAGCTGCTGATCGTGTACTGCCTAACAGCCCACAGAAAATGTCAGCAAAAGTATTAAAAGAACTTCAGCGCACAAATATTAATGTGCTACTAAATACACGTATCAGTGAAGTATCTGAACATGGCATGGTTACTGCTGATTCCCAAGCACTAGACGCCGATATTCAATTTTGGGCTGCTGGTGTGAAAGCGCCTGAATGGCTAAAAGGTCTCGGCGGTTTAGAATACAATCGAATGAACCAAATTGTCGTTAATGCTAATTTAACCACCACCGTTGATGACAGCATTTTCTCTTTAGGTGATTGTGCATCAATTCCACAAGCTGATGGTAGTTTTGTACCACCAAAAGCACAGGCAGCTAACCGTGCCGCAGTACATTTAACCAAAAGCTTAACTGGATTATTACGCGGTAAAGAACTGACTGATTTTGAGTTTAAAGATGGCGGTATGGTTGTGGCTGTTGGCCATCACTTTGCGGTTGGTTCATTTGCTCCTCAATCAAAAATGGCAAATAACTTGGTCTTTAAAGGACGTCTTATTCGTCGCCTTTACGATACTATCTTTCGTCTTCACCAGCGCACAGTTGAAGGTATGTTTACCGTATCACGTTTAATTATAACTAAACGCTTAAAAGCATTATTCCAACCTAACGGAATGTAATACATACCTATATAATAAATATTCGGCTAATATTATTAGCCGAATATAATCACCGAAAACATTTCAATACAATTAACATCTTTTATATATTACGACTGATATTTATTTTTATCATAAGTATTTAATACTCTTACCTAACTCTACATATAAGATAATATAATGAAAAAATTCTTTGCTAAATTATTTGGTAATAATACAGATGGTTCAACGACATCTTTTATTAAATTACATCCTGCAATTGATAATGGTATTAAACCAACTAAAAATACATTTAAAGGTGGCTTAATTAGCTGCCATTGTCGAATAAATAAAGTCAATGTTAAATTAACAGGCCAAACAGCTCATAACCATGCCTGTGGGTGTTCTAAATGTTGGAAACCTAAAGGGGCGTTATTTTCACAAGTTGCAGTTATTTCACGAGATAACGTTGAAGTTATCGCAAATGCTAAAAAGCTAATGATCATTGATGAAACAGCGACAATTCAACGTCATGTTTGTAAAGACTGTGGTGTCCACATGTATGGTCGTATTGAAGACACTAACCACCCATTTTACGGATTGGACTTTGTCCACACTGAACTTTCTAATGAACAAGGTTGGTCTGCACCTGCATTTGCTGCGTTTGTCTCTTCTGTGATTGAATCCGGTACCGATCCTAAATCAATGCATGCAATTCGTGAGCGTTTTGAATCATTAGGTTTAGAAACTTACGATTGCTTATCACCTGACTTAATGGATGCAATTGCAACCCACATAAGTAAAAACAAATAAAATAACCGCTAATTTATTTCATTGTAATAGTGCCCTTTTAAGTTGTGCCTTACTAGGGCTTCCTATTATTTTTTGATTGTTCCTATTTCGTAATAATCAATTACAGTATTCGTTATTGTGAAAAATTAAAATAAGCATAGAATATATTCCATCAACTCAATATATATTTGTTGATTCTTATTATAATTAATTTTAATTTTAATCGCACTTGTACTATTAAATATACTATTTGAAAAATTACCTTTATATTTAATTATAATAAACCTAAAAAATAAAATCATCTAATAACAATCCAATAAGAGAAACATTATGTCTATATCTCTACACCCTTCAATTGATAACGGTTTTGCTGCAACTAAAGAAAACTTCCAAGGTGGCGTATTAAACTGTAACTGTGAGTCAAACACTGTTCGTGTAAAACTATCAGGTCAAACTGCACATAACCATGCTTGTGGCTGTTCTAAGTGCTGGAAACCAGAAGGTGCAGTATTTTCACAAATCGCTGTTATCTCACGTGATAACGTTGAAGTAATTGCAAATGCTAACAAACTTGTTGTTATTGACGAATCTGCAGCTATCAAACGTCACGCTTGTAAAGAGTGTGGAGTTCACATGTATGGTCGTATCGACAACACTAATCACCCATTCTTCGGTTTAGATTTCGTTCATACTGAGCTATCTACTGATGAAGGTTGGTCTGCACCTGAGTTTGCTGCTTTTGTTTCATCAATTATTGAAACAGGTACTGATCCTAAAGATATGACAGCTATCCGTGCTCGTCTAAACGAACTAGGTCTTAATACTTACGATTGCCTATCTCCAGCTCTTATGGATGCAATTGCTACACACGTTTATGCTCAAAGTCACCCACAAGCGTAATATAAACAATAATAACAATTAATTTGTTATAGCCTTTTATAAGCAATATCTTCCTTGGTATTGCTTTTTTTTTATTCTTTAATTTTAAAAATATTAATTGCCAAGAAAACAAATGCGACCAATATCACACTTAAATGATAACTCTACATATACTCATCATTAATGGTCTAACCTAAACAACGCA
>CAMQXY010000079.1 GCA_947039005.1 uncultured Photobacterium sp. | reverse complement strand
TTCCTTCTTCTTTCTTTACAACATAGCGCAGAGATCATAGGAAAGGGATCGTTTTGCTCACATTATTGATACAATATTCAAATTAAAAAAGTTACTATACGAAGCATGAATATTTAACAAAAACAATTATAAAGGATGATCTGATGGCTAAAATGATTCACGCTATGATTCGCGTTATTGATCTTGATGCGTCATTAACGTTTTATAAACAAGCGTTAGATTTAGATATTGCAGAACGACTTGATTTTGATGGTTTCAGTTTGGTGTATCTGCGTAATGAAGAAAATGACATGGAGCTTGAATTAACATGGAATGAAGGAACCACAGAACCTTATACTCATGGTTCGGGGTATGGGCATATTGCTGTTGCCGTGGATGATCTTGAAGCTGAATATCAGAAGTTGGTTGAACTTAATTATAACCCAGCAGAGATTAAAGAGTTTTTTCGTGAGGGGACACTATTAGCGAAGTTTTTCTTTGTTCAAGATCCTGATGGTTACAAAATTGAATTCTTACAGCGCCATGGCCGTTATCAATAATTGTTAACCGTACTATTTTCACTGAGTGAGTAAATATTATCGCGATTGCCTTTAAGGGATATTCACTCAGCGAATTTATTGAAAAAATGGTATATTTCGGTAGAGATCTCATTTTTATGTCGTTTAATGTAATCTGTTTTCTTATTTAGTGACGATCTTTATTTTTGTAATGCTGTGAGCGTTATAAATCAGTCATTAGTTGATACAGAGGGTTCTGGAGGAACTGAATTTATTATGACTGTTAATCACGCAGCAACAATCACTTTTGCTCATATCAATGATACTCACTCTAACTTTGAGCCTTCCGCGATTTCTTTGTCGTTATCGCCTGAAGTCTTACATACTGAAACATCGGTTTATGCCAGTTGTGGTGGTTTTTCTCGAATTTATTCTGCAGTGACTGAAGTTAAGCATGATGCATTTCTTCATCAGCGTGAATTTATGTTTGTGCATGCAGGTGATTGTTTTCAAGGCACGTTGTATTTTTCTCTCTATAAAGGCATGGCAAACGCAGTATTACTGAATGCAATTGGTATTGAGGCAATGGCATTAGGTAATCATGAGCTTGATATTGGTAATGATATTGTCGCCGATTTTCTTGATCATACGACATTTCCATTATTAGCTGGTAATTGGGATTTATCGCAAGAAGATCAAACCAAACGTAATCCTTTACGTAATAAGCATAATGTTTATGCCTACGATAACATGACTCAATCAGCGCAATATCTAATTAAAGATGTGCATGGCGAACCGGTGGCTATTTTTGGTTTAGCGATTGAAAATATGGCAGGTATATCAAGTCCTGATCCTGATACTTCTTTTCATAACGTAGTCACTGTTGCTCAAAATACGATTGCACTTCTTAAAGCTAAAGGCATTAACAAAGTCGTTATTTTAAGTCACTTAGGTTACGACCGTGATTTATCCTTGGCACAAGAAGTCGATGGTATTGGTGCTATTATTGGTGGTCATACGCATACGATGCAGGGCGACTTTACTAATATTGGCTATGGTAAAACAGATACATATGCCTTGATGGTTAACAATACTTGTGTCGTACAAGCGGGTTGCAATGCACTGGCGCTTGGTCAACTAACACTGGCGTTTAATGCTGATGGTAGTATTGAAACCGCCTCTGGATGCAATCAGCTGTTACTTGGACGTAAATTTACTATCGATGCTGGGCGTACACAGCATCTTGATCATGATAATCATAATAAAGTACGTGATTATTTACAGCGTCAGTCCAATATTCGCTTTGTAGTTAAAGATCCACGGATCGAAAATATTCTCAATGAACACTACCGTCCAGCCGTTCGTGCATTACAAACTGAGAAAATTGCGTGTATTAATGAGCCTCTGCGTCATATTCGCGTCCCCGATGCTAAAGGTCCTAGTGATATTGCGCCATGGGTTGTAAAAAGCTTTGTTTGGCAAGCAAGAGAATTAGGTCACCATATTGATTTCGGTATTCATAATGCTGGTGGCGTAAGGTGCTCGCTTAATCCTGGAGAGATCACTCCAGCAGATGTTGCTGGACGATTATTGCCGTTTGCCATTGGTATTATGATGTATAGCGTAAAAGGGTTACGTATTCGTCAAGCGCTTGAGGGGGCGATTGATAATGCGATTAATAACGATATTGAAGGCACTGGTGATGGAAGTTTTCCTTATGTCTCTGACCTGCGTTATGTATATCGCTGTGGTGCGCCAAGTGGTCAACGAATTGAAAGTTTGGAATATTACCGCAACGGTGAATGGTTAGCGGTTAAAGACGATGACGTTTATACCTCAGTATCATCAGGCTACACCGCGACAGGGAAAGAGGGCTACGCACCGTTACTTGATTATGTAAAAGAGCCGCAAGCACTCAATGTGACCATGGCTGATGCTTTTGAAGCGTTTGCAAAACAACATGGCGAATTTAATAAACCGAGTGAAAATTTAACGGTATTTATTCCTTGTGATAATCATAATAACTAAGTCGTCTGGATTATTATTTTGTGAGTTAAAAAAGCGTATTAATCGTTGTTAATATGGATGGTTGTGCATTTGGTAGTGAGATATTCTGTGCTGGTGGCGACTATTTAAATTTTGCCTTTTGGATTAGATTATCTAATCCTAATGGATAAATAATGTCATTATTCAAGATCTTTAACGTTGCGTTATTATGCTGCCAATCCCATTTGTAACGGCTTAATTCGAGAGGCAGCATGGCACAGGTATTTGATTTTGATTCTATTCCAGCACCAATAATGAATGATCAAAAAACATATTCATTGACGTTAAAAGGCCTGTTTGTTCATGCCCGTGATATTCTTTTTAGCCGTTCAGTGGCGATGCCAAAAACGCACAATATCTCGGATTTACCGCTACATATTCAAAAAGACATTGGTTTATATCGTTAATAATATCAATAAGTTAATGGCATCAATAAGTTAAGAGTATCCGTGACGGCTCTTTCTTGTTGAAGTATACATAGACCAGCCTTTGTGCTGGTTTTTTTATGCCTGTAGAATGCGGTTATATCTTGTTTACAAAGCAATTTCCCACGCAAAGAAAAGCAGATAGTATTGATCGTCTTGATATGAACGTAATTTATCAATGTATTGTTATGATATTGAAGTAAGGAATTCGCACCGCGAGTACCATTAAAAATAATAAGAGGCAGTAATGGGTTTATTTTCTTGGCTTTTTGGCAATAAAACAACAACAGAAACAGTGGCAATTGAACCGATTCAATATAACGGCTATTTGATTTATCCAGAGCCTCAAAAGGAAGGGGGACAATTTCGCATTGCTGGACGTATTTGCAAAGAAATCGACGGTACGATGCAGACTCATCATTTTATACGCTCTGATATTTTACCGTCTCAAGCTGACGCAGAAACATTTATGCTCAAAAAATCCCAGATGTTTATTGATCAAACTGGAGAGCGAATGTTTAAATAAATGCTTATATACAACATATTTCATTGCAATCGTGTCGTTTGCTGGGTATCTTGTTTTTAGCAATAAAAACGAACAGCTAAGTGTTATTGAATTGTTAATTTTAGATTGTTTTAAATATGTTTAGATCAATACTAATAGAAATATTAACTGAGTGGTTTTTTGACTTGGTTAATATGGCTAACATTTTGTAATACATGTTTTTTAACCTCTTTGTCACGGATGAAAAGGTGCTTATATTTCAATTTTAAATGACGTTAATGTTATTTAATGATGAAATTTGTATGATTTTTTGATTTCAACTGTAAAAAGCTTGCTATTGCTTTTAAGGTTAGATACAAAATATTTATCTATAGCCAATGTTCAGGGAATAATAATGCAGATTGGTGTACCAAAAGAGGTCCTCGCGAATGAAACGCGAGTTGCTGCCACACCGAAAACGGTTGAGCAGCTATTAAAAATGGGGTTCAGCGTTGTTGTTGAACATGGAGCGGGTGCATTAGCAAGTTTTGATGATGCAGCTTTTGAAGCCGCTGGCGCAGAATTAGCCTCTACTGAAAAAGTATGGCAAGCCGATCTTATTTTAAAAGTGAATGCCCCGCAGGTAAATCCTGCAACGGGTATTGATGAATTTGAATTAATAAAAGATGGTGCGAGTTTAGTTAGTTTTATTTGGCCAGCCCAACATCCTGAGCTGCTAGAAAAATTAGCGACTAAAAATATTAACGTGATGGCGATGGATTCAGTACCTCGTATTTCACGTGCGCAAGCTTTAGATGCATTAAGCTCAATGGCGAACATTGCGGGTTATCGTGCTGTTGTTGAAGCAGCACATCAATTTGGTCGTTTCTTTACGGGTCAAATTACTGCCGCAGGTAAAGTGCCACCAGCTAAAGTTTTAGTTGCCGGCGCGGGTGTAGCAGGTCTTGCTGCCATCGGTGCTGCGGGTAGCTTAGGTGCTATTGTTCGCTCGTTTGATGTTCGCCCTGAGGTGAAAGAACAAGTTGAATCAATGGGTGCTGAATTCCTTGAAGTAGATTTTAAAGAAGATACTTCAACGGGTGATGGCTACGCGAAAGAAATGTCAGATGAGTTCAACAAAGCGGCTGAGCGTTTATATGCTGAGCAAGCAAAAGATGTTGATATCATCATTACTACTGCGTTAATTCCTGGTCGTCCTGCACCTAAATTGATCACCAAAGAAATGGTTGATTCGATGAAGTCGGGCAGTGTGATTGTGGACTTAGCTGCCGCTAATGGTGGTAACTGTGCTTATACAGAAGCAAATAAAGTTATCACAACGGCGAATGGCGTTAAAATTATTGGTTATACCGATATGGTGGGTCGTTTACCGACTCAAGCTTCGCAACTGTACGGCACTAACTTAGTTAATTTATTAAAACTGCTGTGTAAAGAAAAAGACGGCAATATTGATATTAACTTTGATGATGAAGTATTACGTGGCTTAACGGTAATCAAAGCGGGTGAAGTTACATGGCCTGCACCACCGATTAAAGTATCAGCGGTTCCTCAGCAATCAAAAACAGTAGAAAAAATTCAGCCTAAAAAAGCAGAGCCAATGTCACCGGTTAAGAAATACGGCATGATGGCTGCTGGTATCGCATTATTTGCATGGGTTGGTCATTACTCTCCACCAGAGTTTCTTGCTCACTTTACGGTGTTTGTATTGGCATGTGTTGTTGGTTACTACGTAGTCTGGAATGTTAGTCATTCTTTACATACCCCATTAATGTCAGTAACGAATGCGATTTCAGGCATCATTATTGTGGGTGCATTACTCCAAATAGGACAAGGCTCCGGAATTGTTTCCGCGTTAGCTTTTGTTGCTGTTCTCATTGCTAGTATTAATATTTTTGGTGGCTTTACTGTCACTAAACGGATGCTAGAAATGTTTCGTAAAGATAAATAAGGAGTAATACATGTCTGCAGGAATCGTACAAGCGGCATACATTGTTGCTGCCGTATTGTTTATCATGTCACTTGCGGGATTATCCAAGCAAGAAACCGCACGAAAGGGCAACTATTTCGGTATGGCGGGTATGGCAATCGCACTTATCGCCACTATTTTTGGGCCAGAATCTCAAGCAACCGTTTGGATTATCTTGGCAATGATTATTGGTGGTGCGATTGGTATTTTCTACGCTAAAAAAGTAGAAATGACTGAAATGCCAGAATTAGTTGCAATGCTACACAGTTTTGTGGGTATGGCAGCGGTACTGGTTGGTTTTAATACATTTTTACATCATCAGCCTTTAGAAGGTGCATTATTAAACATTCACTTAGTGGAAGTTTTCCTTGGTGTGTTCATTGGTGCAGTAACCTTTACCGGTTCGTTGGTGGCTTTTGCTAAACTTCGCGGTTTAGTGTCATCTTCAGCATTAAAGCTTCCACATCGCCATAAACTTAATCTTGTTGCATTGATTGTGTCAGTAGGATTGTTAGTTTGGTTTGTGAAAGCAGAAGGTTCACTGGTTGCATTGATTCTGGTTACTCTGATTGCGTTTGCATTTGGTTACCACTTGGTTGCATCTATTGGTGGTGCAGATATGCCAGTGGTTGTATCAATGCTGAACTCATACTCAGGTTGGGCAGCAGCAGCAGCCGGCTTTATGTTAGCGAATGATCTATTGATTGTTACGGGCGCATTAGTGGGTTCTTCAGGTGCTATTCTGTCTTATATCATGTGTAAAGCGATGAACCGTTCATTCGTAAGCGTTATTGCTGGAGGATTTGGTTCTGATGGTGCTGCGCCTACGTCTGATGAAGAGTATGGCGAATACCGTGAAACAACCGCAGAAGAAGTTGCAGAGCTATTAAAAGAAGCGAGATCAGTGATTATCACTCCAGGATATGGAATGGCAGTGGCGCAAGCACAATACCCTGTCCATGAGATCACCGATAAGTTACGTGCGCAAGGTATTGAAGTTCGTTTTGGTATCCATCCTGTAGCGGGACGTTTACCGGGTCACATGAACGTATTACTTGCTGAAGCTAAAGTACCGTATGATATCGTATTAGAAATGGATGAAATCAATGATGATTTCCCTAAAACTGATGTGGTATTAGTTATCGGTGCTAATGACACAGTAAACCCAGCAGCAATGGAAGATCCAAATAGTCCGATTGCGGGTATGCCTGTACTTGAAGTGTGGAACGCAAGTAACGTTATTGTGTTTAAGCGCTCAATGAATACTGGTTATGCTGGGGTACAAAACCCATTGTTCTTTAAAGAGAATAGCCAAATGTTGTTTGGTGATGCAAAAGAGAGTTGTACAGAAATTCTAAAACATCTCTAGTGGGTTAAGACAGTTAACAAAAGGGCTACTTCGGTAGCCCTTTTTATTTTAGATTGTAAAGTACTGAATTTCTAAAGCTTTAAAATCGAACTCTGCCATTGCTTCACTGAGTATTTTTAACTCATTCACCAGTAAGCCAAGTGAAGCTAGCGCTCGATGTAAGTTTAATGCTTCCTCTAATGAAATATCACCTTCTATCTCCACTTGACGATCAATCAAATGAATTCGGCGGTGAACATCGTTATATACAGAGAGCATTTCTTGCTCTAATACAAGTAAGTTTTGATAACCGTCTGTGTGCTCTAAAGCAGTAGCAATACGTAATACACTGTCTTTTACCATCGATTGCGCTAAGTCGTCTTTGGTGTTTAAACGCCATTTCGCATAACCATCTTTGAGTGAGTTAATCCGCAAAACTAACAGATACAAACGTTGAATAATGACTTGTGCTTGTTCTTCATTAACTTCTGGGAATTTCTTCCATGGGATCGCTTTAGCTGCATTATCGGCACCCATAACTAATGTAATAGGGCGAATGTTATACAATAACCCAACAATTTGGACCCACCAACGGCGACGTTCTTGTGTCGTTGCTACTGTATATCGCAACTGCCACGCCAATACATTTTTCAACATTTTCAAACGGCGTAACATAACCCGTTCAGGCTGCGCTGAAAATGGAAACTCATTAAAGAAAATAATCAGCAATAAACAAATGGTAAATGCCATCAAAATAGATACTGCTAACGCTGGATCATAAACGGGCGTTAAACACATAACGGACTTCGTACTGATGACTAAAATCATTGTCCCTATAACGCGTGAAACTAAGTCTTTCGCTGCAGAAAAACTAAACCAAATAAAGAAGGTACTAAAAAAATAAAATAAAGCAATTTGGTACGGTTGGTTTAAGTGTGGAATAATAAAAATGTATTCAAGAAGAACAAAGGCACTCCATCCTACAATATAAGACAACATTTTTTTCATATTGGCGAAAGGGAGACTTATAAACGTTAAACCAAAAATAGCACCTAGCGCGATCATCAATGATCCACCCGGTGGATTATAGTAATACCAAATGAGCACTAAGCTAGCAACGACCAACATGCCTTTTAATGCTGAGATTAAACGCTCAGTGTCTAATGACCACCGCTTTACAGGTTTTGGTAACGACTGTTCATCACGCGACCAACATTCTCCCGAATAAGCCGAATAAAATGCTAAGACTAACTCATCACTTAATTTAGCCATGCTGTTCAATTGGCGTTCCAATAACAACAACGCCCCTTGTGTATGCATATCTGTTTCGGGATAAAGCCCCAATTTCATGTATTGGAAACAGGAAATTTGTCGTTTACTAGGGGATTTTCCCGTTTTTACCATCGTTTCACATTGTTGGAAATTATGCAGTAAATACGTAAAGATCGCATCAATTTGGGGTTTTTCCATCTCCAAATTAGCATCTTTCAATAAATCTATTGCTTCAGTTAAATGACCAATAGCAACGGCCCACTGATCACCCACTTCAATAATGTATTGCCATGATTTTCTTTCACGTAAAATATGATAGCTATCAGCCTCTGCACCATATAGAAGATCTTGTAAACGCATCACCAACTTCAAACCTTCACCTAATACCGTCCGTGTTACGGTATGTTGATCTCTTTTAATCAATTGGTGACGACGGTTAACTAAGTTCGTTTGTTGTTGTTTTAACAAATCGAGTACGGCATTTTCAAATACAGGGCGACTTGACTGTGGCCATAGAATACTAAACACCACAATATGACAAATAAAACCCAATAGGGTTTCTTCTAAACGTAAGGTGGCGAGATTAAAGTCATTGATCGGGTTCATGTCTCCCATAACGAGAATAAGAGAACAAACCGTTATGGTAATGGCCCAGATATAACCATAACGAGGATTAAAGATCATATAGCCGCAAATACCCACCAACAAGGTGAACAATGCCATCATGATCCCAACATCTTGTGCAAAAAAAGCCAACAAGAAGAACGCACTTGCTGTACCACAAAATGTACCCACTAAACGCCACTTACCTTTGCGTAAAGAATGACCACTGGTTTCTACCATAGACATCACGGTCACAGCTAACCCTGCCCAATAAGGGCGATCCCAACCTAACCAGATAGCCGTCATCATCGAGATGCTTAACGCTAAAGCAACTTTAATGGGGAGCTTAGCGCGTTCATATAAGGCTGATATATTCACTGTTGAGACTCATGCTGCTCAATAATAACAGAAGCGGAAGTACCAACCCGTAATACGATATTTTTAGGAAGTGCATCTAAGTGGATATGTACAGGAAGGCGTTGTGCCAAACGAATCCATTCAAATGTTGGGTTAACGTTTTGCAATAAATTACCACTATTGGTTGGGTTTTCAGGGTTAATACCAAAACCAATACTGGTTACAGTGCCATTGATAGGGCTATCTGGGTAACCCATTAATGTCACTACTGCATGTGATCCTGCATGCATGTGTTGAATATCAGTTTCTTTGAAGAAAGCTTGAATCCAAAATGTTTTTTTATCAATTAAAGCAACAACGGGCTTATTAGCAACCACTTGTGCGCCTAGTTGTGCTTTTAAATTGGTAATGTAGCCGCTAACAGGTGCTTTCACGTGTGTGAAATTTATATTGAGTTGAGCTTGATCGACTTTGGCTTGTACTTGCTGTTCCGCCGCTTTTGCTGAGCTAAGATTATTTTGTAAGCTAATAATTTTTAATTTTGATACAGCACCTGGATCAACTCGATTCATCGAAAATGAACGATTAAATTGTTCACGGGCTTCAGCTACTGCCACTTTAGCTTGTGCTAACGATGCCTGATCTTGCGCGAGGGCTACTTTATAAGTACTTGAATCTATATCGAATAAAGACTGACCAGCAGTCACTTCCTCATTATCACTTATGTTTAAAGCTACAATAGGACCCGTTACACGCGGTGCTATGGTTATTATTTGTGCCTGAACTTGCGCATCTCGGGTCCAAGGATTCATCAAATACTGTTGATATTTCCAAATAATGGCGGCAATAGCTAACAATACCAATACAGCAGTAAAACTAATTCGTCTAATTAAATTCATAAGTCAAATAACTTTAATATATTAAGAGGGAATAACAAACGTGCCAATCAACACGGTATAAATAATGGTTAACGACAGCTCAACTAAAGGTGGTGATACAAAAAAGCGGTGCCATCGTATTTTATTCAAAATGCGTACAGTGAGGGATGTGCAAGCTAATGCTAACAACCCTGACACTAATAATGGCGGTAAACTGAATCCTCCAAGGACAATTTGATGAGGGGAAAACAAAGTAACCATATCTTTCTCTGTGATTATTATTGCGTGTTAAAAAATAGATCGTTTATTCATACAAATGATAATATTCCTTGATGGGATACTATTTCCTCATTCTATTCGCTACTATAAAGAACATAAACGATCAAATAACACTTAATCTCGAAACTGATAGTTTCTAATTTTTTGAACGACAATCACAAAGTGAATAGTTATGGATAGATTTACCAGCATGTTAGTTTTTGTTCAAGCTGTAGACTTAGGGTCATATTCTGCTGTTGCAGAAGAACAACAAATGAGCCCCCAAATGGTTGGAAAACACGTTCGCCATTTAGAACAACGGCTAGGAGCAAAATTACTTAATAAATCAACAAGACAACAAAGTCTTACTCAATTAGGGCAACAATATTATCAACGTTGTAAAACAGTATTAGCTGAAGTTAAAGCAGCAGAAGATGAAGCTTCTCGTTATTTAAATGCGCCAAGAGGCCTAATTAAGCTTGCTTCGTCTATTACTGTTGGATACATACTTACGCCAGTTATTGCGAAATTTATGCATGATTACCATGAGATTGATATTGAATTAGTACTGACAAATCGTAGTGTTGATCTGATTAATGAAGGGTTTGATGCGGTTATTCGTCTTGGTGTGATTGAAAATAGTCGATTAATTGCTCGAAAACTGATTAGCTATAAAAATATTCCTTGTGCTTCTCCTCTTTATTTACAACAGCACGGTATTCCGAATCACCCAACAGATCTCAATAATCATCAATGTCTTCATAGTCATCAGTCAGAAAGCAAAAAAATGTGGCACTTTCATGGTAGTGATGGTGATTTCATGGTGAACCTACATTCACGATTGATCATCGATAATGGTCAGGCGCAATTGCTTGCGGCAATTCAAGGGCTAGGTATCACATTGCAGCCTTATCCGATGGTCGCTCATGCATTAGATACAGGAAAACTTATTCGAGTATTGGATCAATACCAAGCTTCAGATATTGATATCCATATCGTCTATCCAGTTGGCCAGCGGTTAACGCCTAAGTTTACGGCATTTTTAGAGTATTTATTAACCACGTTGCCTTTAACTAAAATGAATCCTGTTGTCTCTCCTCATCCCAATCAGATATTAAATGAATCAAATTGATGCTGATAACGCTGTCATTCTATATTAGGGAAGGGATATATGGTGTGAATATATCTCCCTTCTTGATGCAAAAGCATGATGCTTATCAATTCTTGAAAATTTATAAGAATATCCGTAATATGAATAAAGCCACTCAGGGTGAGTAGGTTTTTTTATAAATGAACAAAACAATGTCTGTTTGAGTTAAATGTAATAGGTATAAACACTATATCTTTAAATGGTTATTGCTCGGACATTTTTTTGACAACGTACTGTTCTACAATGTTAAGCTACAAGCATGAAAACGTATGTATTAGTCTTTTCTTTATTCTTTTCTGCAGCATCATTCGCAGAAACTCTAACATTCCCAGAACGGTTAAATGCGGTTCGTTCTGATATATTGAAACATAAGCCTTTAGCAACATACGACTTTCGTAAACTTCAGAGCTTATATCCTGGACCATTATTAGTACCTAAATCGTTATTACCGCAAACGAGTGAATACCCACTGGATTCATTGCGTCAGTTATACCAAAACTCATTAACCTGTAAAGGACCATGGCCGTTATCACCATTGGTCACACAACCTGTTGTATTTACTCGCGCAATTTGTTTTAAAACAAAATTACCATCGGCTTGGTTTGTACGTTCAGGGTATATTCATCCCGGTGGTGGTAGTTATGCTTACCGCTATATTCAAAAACATCCGAATATGGCAATAAAATACAGCAAATATTTGCATATAAAAGAACGTCCAATCGCTCCTGCAACAACGATTCTTGGACGATTGCAGCGTATGAACAGCGATGAGATACATGCATTTCTTTCTGGCGCACAATTTTTTATATCAAACAGCGAACTATGGGTTCGTAATGACAATGAATACCGTGTTTTTGATCAAGTAACATGGTCTAAAATGCTAAATCGTTACCAATTACACTTTAAACGCTTAGATAAAAATGATTTTTGTTTAGCTAAAAATGGCAATATTTGTTGGCGTGAAGATAATAAATCACATGTAACCTATTATTTATTAATTGGTTTATTAGTGATGAATGCTGGACTATTGTTAAGTTGGGTTATTTATCGATTCAGGATCCGTCGTCGAACGATGGAAGAACGCATGTTAGTATTACAAATATTGACGCATGAATTACGTACTCCAATTGCAAGCTTAGCAATGACAGTTGAAGGGTTTCGACGTCATTTTGATGAATTACCTGAAGGTTTATACGATGAATTCCGTCGTTTAACAGAAGATTCGCGGCGACTGCGTCAATTGGCCGAAGCGAGTAAAGATTACCTTCAAGCTAACCAACAACAGTTAAGTGTTCAAAATATTGAATCATTGAACGAATGGTTAGGTTACATTACTGAAAAATATAATGTTACACTGGATTTATCTGAGGATAGAAGTGTTCTTGTTAATATTTATTGGCTTGGGACTTGTCTTGATAACTTACTATCTAATGCTCATAAATATGGTGTAGCACCAGTTAGTTTATCGTCATCGTATAAAAATGGGATTTTGAAGCTAGTTGTGCAAGATGATGGACAACTCAGTGCAAAAGATTGGTCTCGTTTAAGAAAACCTTTTGTTAGTTCCCAAGGTTTAGGTCTTGGTTTAACAATTGTTGAATCGATGATTAATAGAATGGGAGGCCGAATGAAACTCATAGGTCCACCGACAACGTTTATTTTGGAGATTCCGTGTGAATCAAACTCTGCTACTGGTTGAAGATGACCGTAACCTTGCTGATGGTTTACTCGATTGCCTAAGGCAAGCTGGATACAATTGCTTATATGCTGATTGTGCCACTAAAGTCGATGCATTATGGAAAGATGCAGATCTTGTTTTACTTGATCGTCAATTACCAGAAGGTGATTCACTTGATTACTTATCTGGATGGTTAAAAAAGAAACATATCCCTGTTATTTTATTAACAGCCATGGTTTCAATTAACGATAAAGTGATTGGGTTAGATTCGGGCGCAAAAGACTACTTAACCAAGCCATTTGCTGAAGAAGAGCTATTAGCTCGTGTTCGAGTACACTTGCGTGGTGATGATGGCGATATGGCTGTGATTAATATTATCGCGGTGGGTAATATTCGTATTAACCAAGAAAGCCGTGAAGTTTTTCATGGTAGCGAAAGTGTAACCCTAACACGTACTGAATTTGAATTATTAGTGTTCTTAGCTAAAAATGCAGGTCGTGTATTTACCCGTGATGAATTATTGGATCAAGTGTGGGGTTATAATCATTACCCAACAACACGTACCGTTGATACTCATATCTTGCAACTGCGTCAAAAATTGCCAGATATTGAGATTGAGACATTGCGTGGTGTCGGATACCGAATGAAACCATAAGGTTTAGGTACCGTATTCAATGAGAATAAAAAAGCCCAAACGCTGTCTTATGGGATTATTGTTAATGCATTCGATGTTATTTTCATCGAGTGCATTTGCATCGTCTGATTGGTTTATATCTAAAGATCTTTATACGAGAGCGCATAAAGAACTCCTTGAAGACGATACATCAGCTGTTTTTCAGACAATCATCCAAGCATGGCAACAATCACCGGATAGTGTGAAAGCCAACAACCTTGATCAATTGCTTAATTTAGCAATTAGTGAAGATTGCGGTCATAGCCTTGAGCGTAAGGTTTTACCGACGTGGTTACCAAAACTATCTATTGAGCGTCAAGTTGAGCAGAACCTTAATCAACAATTATTAAAAATTTCTGTCGTTGGTCTTACTCGTAGTGATATCACTAATATTAGTCTGACTAAATGGCCGAATAAACCACTCTTACAAGGTGCTCCTTTTATTGATGATGGGGGGTTCTTTTCTGTTGAAACTCAACGTTTAGATGAGCCTGTTTCTGCTGGTTTGTATAAGTTATCAATTACCGCTGATAATCAGCCACCGTGGGTTGGATGGGTTGTATTAACCGCGCCAGCAGATAAACAAGAAATCAGCTGGAAAGACAGTAAAACATGGCGTATTGATAAGATAGATACAAATAATGGCAATTGTCCGTCACCGACATTAAACATTAAACTGTATGATCTTAATGACACTACTTGGCATCCAATTTGGAGCGAAGAGTCTGATTCAGATTGGCCGACATCACTGCCCAAATTAACTCTTCCAGAAGGACGTTATTGGTTGAGTGTTGGTGTAGTGAAAACCCGTTGGCAAGGTGAAATCTCGATTTTAGATATTCAACGTATTACTCGCCCCGTTAATTATGCTAGCGATGATGATTCGTGAATATGAAAATAAAATGGCTATTACAGCAATGTAATAGCTTTTTTTTACTCAAAATTTAGCAATTTCGCCGTAAACCATCGCCCGATTTAGGGCGGTGAGTAGTCACTGGTGTTAATGCCAGCCATTACAA
>CAMQXY010000078.1 GCA_947039005.1 uncultured Photobacterium sp. | reverse complement strand
GATCAAAGATCACCTTTTAATGATAATTACGTCACTATCAATAAATATAGTCTTTATTCACTAGCTTAAATTGATTAAATAAAAAAACGCCTGCTACATCAGCAAGCGTTTTCATAATCCATTATTCAACTCATCAAATAGCTACTTTTGACGACGGGTTCTTACATCCGCAGCAAGTTGACGTAAGACTTTGTCAGTATCATCCCAACCAATACAGGCATCGGTAATACTTTGCCCATACATTGGCGTTTCACCATCAACAATATCTTGACGTCCCTCAACTAAGTGACTTTCAATCATTACACCAAAAATAGCGCTGTTACCGTTCGCAATTTGTTGACCAACGTCTTCAGAAACAATCACCTGCCGTTGATATTGTTTTGAACTATTGGCATGACTGAAATCAATCATTAATTTATTACGTAAACCTGCATCAGCAAGCTGCTGCATAATTGCATTAACATCATCAGCACCATAATTAGGTGCTTTACCACCACGTAATATAATATGGCAATCTTCATTACCTGCCGTTGCAACAATCGCAGAATGACCATACTTAGTAACAGACAAAAAATGGTGGGGGGCGCTAGCTGAGCCAATAGCATCTGTTGCTATTTTAATATTGCCGTCAGTACCATTTTTAAAACCAACCGGACAAGAAAGCCCCGATGCTAACTCTCTGTGCACTTGAGATTCAGTCGTACGAGCACCAATAGCCCCCCAACTAATAAGATCGCCCATATATTGAGGCGTGATCATATCTAAAAACTCACCAGCCGTTGGCAAACCTAAATCAGTAAGATCAGCTAATAATTTTCGCCCAATACGTAAACCATCATTAAGTTGAAAGCTATTATCCATATACGGATCATTGATAAGACCTTTCCAGCCTACCGTTGTACGTGGTTTTTCAAAGTAAACTCGCATTACAATTTCAAGGTCACTTTTTAAGTCATCTCTTAATTGTTTAAGTTTTTTACCATACTCTAATGCAGCCACAGGATCGTGAATCGAACAAGGTCCAACAATCACCAATAAACGATCATCTTCATCATTTAAAATATTATGGATAGATTGGCGTGATTCATAAACTATCTCAGCAGCTTTATTAGATGCAGGAAATTTCTCTAACACTGCAATGGGTGGTAACAGTTCTTTGATCTCACTAATACGAACATCATCCGTTTTGTGCATATAAATATTTCCTTTAATTCCTTTTAATACACGAAAATGAGTCTATAAAGACAAATAACCATAGAATATTTATTCTAATACATTTACCTAACTTATCGTTTAAAAACTGAGAGTGCAAACTGTTCTTTAATCAAACCTGAATAAAAAGTGATATTTTACTATGAGTATTACACTAATCTGTATGTATGGATCAATATATGAACAGAAAACATTAAAAAAACAGAATAATCATTACACGAAGGAATGGAAACACTGTAAAATATACCTATATGGATTATCACTAAAAAAACAATAACACTTTTACGCATATACATACGCTAAATATATTAATAAATCCAATCTTGATTAACATTAATATATTATTTCAATAATTATGTATTCTTTAATCATAAAAAACACAACCAAAGATAATATAAATAGATGTCTATTAAATTTAAGGAGTGCTGCATTGTCTGAAAAAAACATAATCACATTTAATAATGTTGAAAAATGGTATGGCAATTATCATGCACTCAAAAATATTAATCTTTCTATTGCTAAAGGCGAAAGACTGGTCATTTGTGGACCATCAGGTTCAGGAAAATCAACCTTGATTCGTTGCATCAATGGCTTAGAAAAATATAACCATGGTGAAATAACCGTTGCAGGGCATTTATTGAACCATAAAGAACTTCATGCAATACGGGGACAAGTGGGAATGGTATTTCAACACTTCAATTTATTTCCACACATGACAGTCTTAGACAACCTCACATTAGCACCTCGTCGTGCATTAAAAATGTCAAAAGCAGATGCAGAATCATTAGCACGTAGCTTTCTTGATCGCGTGCATATTGGTCATCAGGCAGACAAATTCCCTGGACAACTTTCTGGAGGACAACAGCAACGTGTTGCGATTGCCCGTTCTTTATGTATGAAACCAAATATTTTACTTTTTGATGAACCAACATCAGCACTTGATCCTGAAATGATCCGAGAAGTTCTTGATGTAATGAAAGAGCTCGCAAATGATGGTATTACTATGGTTTGTGTAACGCATGAAATGGGATTTGCCCGTCAAGTCGCTGATCGGGTTGTATTTATGGATCAAGGTGAAATTGTTGAAATAGCACCACCTGCGCAATTATTTGATCATCCCCAACAGCAGCGCACACAACAATTTCTCGAAAATATTCTTAGCTATTGAGATCAAAATAATGACCCAAGACACGCGATCTCGAACCCCTAAAATTATCGCTATCCTATTACAAGTTATCTGCGTTGCCTCAGTTATAATGCTACTACTCAGTAGTGGTGCGAAAGCAATGCATTATCACTGGCAATGGTACCGTATTCCTGAATATCTGTGCTTCTGTGAAGATGGTCACTGGTATCTTGGTGAATTGATTGATGGCTTAATAATTACTCTAAAAATATCAGCTATCAGCTTAGTCTGTACGGTTATTATCGGCTTGATTACTGCTTTATTACGGATGTCAGATTCTATTGTCGGTCGGGGTCTTGCGCGTGGCTATATTGAAGTGGTTCGTAGCACACCTCTATTAGTACAAATTTATCTACTGTATTTTGTCTTTGGCCCTATTTTGGGTATCGATCGTACAACAACGGCTATTTTAGCGCTCTCTTTATTTCAAGGAGCCTATAGTGCTGAAATTTTCCGAGCAGGATTAAAAGGGATCCCACGAGGTCAACTTGAAGCTGCCGAAAGCCTCGGATTATCACAGATTGATAGCTACCGATTTGTTGTTATTCCACAAATGTTTAGAAAAATCATTCCACCACTCACAAATGAAGCTGTGGCTTTAGTAAAAAACTCCTCAATTGTCAGTATCATGGCTATATTTGACTTAACAACAGAAGGTCGAAATATTGTCGCAGATACCGCTATGCCATTTGAGGTTTGGTTTACCGTGGCCGCAATTTATCTCTGCATAACCTTAACATTATCAGCATTAGCTGTTTGGCTAGAACGCCGTTTAAGTATTCCTAATCACTAAATTTATACGCACATCGATGGAGAAATCTATGAAACGCTTTATTGCGGTATTACTTACCGTTTTTACTTGCCTATTAGGGGCAAACAATGCCTTTGCGGCAGACGATAATAATGCTCTGCAACAAATAAAAGAAAGCGGCACATTACGTGTAGGTTTATCAACCTTTGTTCCTTGGGCTATGCGCGACAAACAAGGTGATTTAATTGGTTTTGAAGTCGATGTAGCTAAACGTTTAGCGGCTGATGCTGGCTTAAAAATCGAATTCGTGCCGACGGCTTGGGATGGTATTATTCCTGCACTACTCGCGGGTAAGTTTGATGTTATCATTGGTGGTCTAACCATTACTCCTAAACGTAATATGAGTGTTCTGTTCACTCATCCATATTCTTACTCAGCAGTACAAATGGTCGCTAACAAAAAGCTTGCATCAAAAATGACAACAATTGCTGATTATAATAAACGTAGTGTGACAATCGCTGTTCGTAGCGGTGCTTACCCTGTTCAAACTGCTCGTAAATTATTCCCAAAAGCCAAGTTGCGCCAATTTGATGATGAAACACAGGCATTCCAAGAAGTCCTTAATGGTAATGCTCAAGCGGCACTTGCTTCAACACCAACCCCTGAGCAAATAGTCATTAAAAACCCAGATAGCCTCTTTATGCCATTTAAAAAGCCATTGACACGCTATGCAACAGGTTTTGCCATTCGCCAAGGTGATTTTAATTTACTCAACTTCCTTAATAACTGGATTCAAGTTCGTACTGAAGACGGTTGGTTAAATGAACGTTACCAGTACTGGTTTAAAACAACTGACTGGAAAGATCAGGTCAGCGAGAATAAATAATAATGACTGCAACTAAAACGTCATGTAATAACGCGACACAGGCAGGCTCTCCCCTGCCTGTGGGTCGTCGATTTCATTTAAAACTGAATAAACTCGATATTATTTTATTGATCATTATTGGCTGTTTTATTGGCTGGTTGGCTTATCGCTCATCGATTGGTATTCACTACAATTGGCATTGGCATCAAGCAATTAGACTTATATTTACTTGCAGTCACGATGGCGGTATACCTTATTTTATACAAGGTATCATTAGTACTATTCGTGTCAGTATGTGGGGAATGATTTTTGCGGCAACATTTGGCTTATTGCTCGCTTTAGCACATCGCTCATCATTTAAAATAGTAAAACTTATTGCCAGTAGTTATATTCAACTAGTGCGTAATATTCCACCACTGGTATTTGTGTTTATTTTCTACTTTTTCATTTCAAATCAATTAGTACCATTACTGGGTTTGTCTAATTTATTTCGCCACTATAATGGTCAAGAAAATATATTACAAAATGTCCTCTTTGGACACAGTAACCTATGGGAAAACCTATTTTCTGGCGTGCTGTGTGTAGGGCTTATTGCTGCAGCTTATATTGCTGAAATCATTCGTTCAGGTATTGATTCGATTAATAAAGGTCAATGGGAAGCTGCCGACTCATTAGGGCTATCAACATACAGCCGTTTTAGATTTGTAATATTTCCACAAGCACTCACCGCTATCGTGCCAACGCTTGCAGGACAATTTATTTCTATAGTAAAAGACTCATCAATTATTTCATTGATTTCTATACAAGAAATGACATTTACAGGTTCTGAAATAGCCAATTCTTCTGGCCTTATTTTTGAAATATGGCTTATTGTTGGCGCTGTGTATTTTATATTATGCTTTAGCTTATCGTTACTCTTTAGAAAATTAGAAAAACACAGTTCACGTCACCTACAACAGTAATGAATCATTTATATAAACCCAAGAATAAATAATATTCTTGGGTTTTATTCTATTCCACATCTTATTATTTAAACCGATTTTTATATTCATAAAATAAATCAGACTTTAATCCTATATTACTTGTAAATATTATATATTTTTTTACTGCTCACTATTTTTACATAAGACATTATTAATCTCTTGATTTTATTTTTCATGATATCCCTTACTATAATTAATATATGTTAGTTTAATTATAGCTGGGGTTTATATAATTGTATGGAAATAGCTACAGCGTGTTTGATGAACAATTAACGTTTAAGAATAACAAGACTCTTGGGTCCTAATACAAATCACTGATACAATCACAACAAAAATTTAACTGTGAGCACAAGCATGCAAGGTACACTCAGCAAAATGAAATCATCGCTTGGAGACGTTGTCGATTACTACCTCCCGATTGGCGATCAACAACTTCACCTTAATCCGTTTATCGGTAAGCCATTAACCATTACCCATACCGGTAACATCTTCTGCTGTTCATGCGGTAAAAAAACCAAGAAGAGTTATTCACAAGGTCACTGTTTTCCTTGTATGAAAAAACTGGCAAGTTGTGATATGTGTATCATGAAGCCCGAAACGTGCCATTATGCGAAAGGAACTTGCCGTGAACCACAGTGGGGTGAGGATAATTGCATGGTACCCCACTATGTTTATCTGTCTAACACATCTGCACTAAAAGTCGGTATTACCCGCTATACCCAGATCCCTACTCGCTGGATTGACCAAGGTGCAACCCAAGCACTGGCAGTATTAAAAGTAAAAACACGCCAAATTTCAGGCTTAGTTGAAGTCGCTATTGCTGAAATGGTGGCAGACAAAACCAATTGGCGCACAATGCTAAAAGGCAACAATGCAGATATCGATTTGCAGCAACAAGCTCAATTATTATTGCCAGAAGTAAAACAAAGATTGGCAGAGATAACGGCTGAGTTTGGTGAAGATGCTATCGAATATTTAGATAATGAGATTGTTGATATTCATTATCCCGTGGATCATTTCCCTACTAAAATAGCCTCTCATAACTTTGATAAAGAGCCCGTTGTCAGCGGCATTCTTGAAGGCATTAAAGGTCAATATTTATTGTTCGATACTGGCGTGATCAATATTCGTAAATTTAGTAGCTACGAAGTGATCGTTGCTGAATAATCGTCACGAATAAAGTAAATAATGAAAAACGGCATTCCTCGTTAATGAGAACAATGCCGTTTCTTATTGAACACAATTTAACTTTATTGAGCTTTCAGTTGAATATATTTACGTTGGCTATTCTGTATAGCAACATCACGCATGAAATTCTCACCTAAAACAATACCATTACCACCATCTATCAGTTGGTATTCAACTTCCTCATTAAGATCACCCAATTTTGTGCGCAGTAAAACGACAGGTAAACGTGTTTTATCATCAGATTTTGACCAAGCTTCTACTGGATATTTATATTCCTTACCTTGGAAGATAAATTTTACCCAATTATCACCATCACGCTCAAATTCCACTAAATCTTTAACGCCAATTCGAGAGGTTGATGATTTAGGATCAATGTAAGCAGAGATATGTTTTGCGCCTGATAATACAAGTACCCACTCATGGTGACCTAAAACAAGCATTCCATCTTTCGTTTTCGTGGTTGCTTCATGATGAACCGCTGTTAGCTTCTTCGACGCTGTTGAAGCAGTAATTTTATCGGTAGTTACCACTGTCTGCTTTTTAATGTTAACCGCTTTTTTTTCAGCTGCTGCTGTTTGCGCTTTTGCTGCTGCTTTTATTTCAGCAGCTGTCACCATAGGTGTAAACGCTAATGGTTTAATAATCGGTTTAGTTACTGGAACGGGCGCTTGTTGCTCATCTTTTACCGGTAATTGCTGCGCGCAACCAAAAAGAAACAAAGTTAATAAACCTACTGCAGTTTTTTTCATAAATCAGATCTTCCCTTACATTCTTACTGGCTCTAACTAACCATAATACGTGGCTTCACGTTATGCCAAAATAATTATGTGACATCACAATACATCACAATACAATACATCACATTGCTATTGTGCCACTGACTCATATAATGAAAACTTATTTGTTAGCCATTGTTCATTATACCAACCCATGTTGCGACTGTGTTTCGCATCATCCCACAAACTAAAAAAATGACGACGCTCTTCAAAACCATCATCTAAATGACTTTTTTCAAGATAACGTTCGGCAATATGCAAGTCACTGCGTACATCAAACAAATGAATAACATCCAATTCTCGATGTTTGAAGCCACTATCACAAGGATCTAATAAACCTGCAACTTTAAATGTATTTGGATCAAAAAGGACATTGGCAATATGACAATCATCATGGACGAAAGATGACGACTCATGAGCAATCGGGGCTAATATTTTGGTTCTATTTTCCCAAAGGTCCGCGAACTTTTCTTTTAATCCCGAACTAAACGGTGAACCAGTACTCATTAAATAGTGATACACACTGCCCATCCAATCATCAAATGCTACACTCAAATTTTGGCTAAATTGACCATTTGAAAGCTCAAACCCTTGTGGATGCTGATTTTCATGTAGCGCTAATAGGATATCAGTATAATCTTCTCTAAATGTCATCACTGCTTTCGCATCATCAGGTAATTGATGTGCCGAAACGCCGTCTAACCAATCTAAAACGATATAATCGTACCCTGAATCTCGCCCAAAAAAATAAATTTCAGGCACAGGACATGACACAATTTTACGTAACTGCTCTAAACTCGCGACTTCTTTTCCGATACGACCCACTTCACGCGAAAATTTAACCACAATTTTCGCCTTCCCAGAGGCAAGAAAAACGACCCAACCATAAAAGGTTTCCTGAATATCACATACATCAGGTTTACGACGAAACATTGTAAAAAAAGCGTTTTCGGCAATGATTTTAAGCTGGGGTTTATTCATATTTATTACCTTGATAATCATTGTCACACAATACAGATAAACTATACCAAATAGGAATAACTTATTGGTTTTATGAGACTTTTCGTTGTTTTATCTTTTAAGAATGCATCATAACAGCAAAGATAACCAGTATTGACCAATAGAAAAGACGAAAATAGTTTACTTTTACTTACAATTTCATTTTTAGTGCTAATAATCACTTCGAATAGGCAAAAATTTAGAGTTCTAAGCTATATAATTATTTTAATATAAAAATAACTAATCTATAACCTTAAAAAACAAACAAAAAACATATAGATACAAGGTATAATTATCCTATGACAGCATATTTGTAGGGTAAATCTCTCTTTCATTATTTCCTGTTAACAAATAAATGCTTTGCCTCATAACGATCATTTAAGTGTCGAATAATTTAAGCTGCCATAATATTTCTTTACATTTCGTTATTTATTTGTTTTGAAACAATCAACTCTATAGAGCTGTTTTTTGTGACCTAGATAAAGTTTTCATGCTAAAAGCCAGTGTTTAGTGTAATATCCAGCGACTAGAGCCAACCTCATTATGCGCTCTGTATTTAATAACGAACGATATCGGGGCGATATGCAATTACTCGAAGCCAAACTCCATAAAATTGACCGTCATAACTACCGTAGCTATTCAAGTATGCGCGGTGAATATCACTTTGTTGATTTCGACTTTTTTATCGATACCGTTCAGTCGGATCCCTTTGCGCCAGCTTCTCGCGTTCGTGCTCGTCGCGCTTGGTCGTTAACTGACCTCGAATGGCTACGTGAAAAATCGACTGATTATCAACGTGCAGCTCGTGATTTTATCGCACGTTTCTTTGCTGATTTATCACAGCAAGACAATGCTGTCCTAATTGATATGCCAGGACAAACAATTCTTGATCGTACCTCTGTTGTATTTGATGACGAAGGTATTGAATTACGTTTCCGTATTAATATGCCGGCTGATGGCCGTACTATTATTGCGAAAAAAACCATGAACCTACTGACATTCTATCTACCAAAGATGATCCGTCGTGCCACTATCGCACGTGAATTACCAATGGATGAGTTAAAACGTCACTGTGAAGCGGTTGAAGATCAAGTTGCGCTACGTAGCCAATTAAAACAGCATAAATTATTAGCCTTTGTGGCTGATGGTAGTTTGTTACCTCGTATTGCAGGTAACAGTGATTTACCACTGACCGATGCTATTCCATTTCTGAGCCCTGATAACTTAGCGGTAGAATTAGAAGCGCCTCATAAAGGTAAGATCCGCGGTATGGGTATTCCGGAAGGTATTACGCTTATCGTTGGTGGTGGTTTCCACGGTAAATCAACGTTGCTGAGTGCGATTGAACGTTCAGTGTATGATCATGTTCCTGGCGATGGTCGTGAATATGTCGTAACTAACGATGCGGCGGCTAAAATTCGTGCTGAAGATGGTCGTTGTGTTCACAATGTTGATCTATCACCTTACATCAGCAACTTACCTATGGGTAAAGACACTACCGCGTTTAGTAGCCAAAATGCATCAGGTTCAACTTCACAAGCATCATGGTTACAAGAATCAATTGAATCAGGCGCTGAAGCCTTATTGATTGATGAAGATACATCAGCGTCTAACTTCATGATCCGTGACGAGCGTATGCAAGCATTGATCTGTAAAGAAGACGAGCCGATTACCCCATTGGTTGACCGCATTGCACTGTTACGCGATCAACATAACATCTCAGTAATGTTAGTCATGGGCGGTTCTGGTGACTATCTTGATGTTGCTGATACTGTGATTCAAATGCATAACTATGATGCTGTTGATGTCACCGAAAAAGCACGTGCAGTAGTAGCATCTCATCCAACTCGTCGTAAGCAAGAAGGAACAGAAGTTATTGTTCATCCTCGCACACGTCAGGTTAATCGCGGTGCGTTACAAGCGATGTTGGAAGAAGGCAAATTCCGTATTCAAGTTAAAGACAAAACATCATTACGTTTTGGTCGTGAATACATTGACTTAAAAGCATTAGAACAAATTGCTCACTCAAGCCAACTCTTAGCCATTGGCTACTTATGGTTCCAACTTGCGCAAACGAAAGGCTGGGAAAAAAATCCTACACAAGCGTTTGCTAATATGTTGCACGATAATTGGGCGGATATGATGCCTAAATATGGTGAGATGGCTAAACCTCGCGTCATTGAGGTAATGGCAGTATTAAACCGCATGCGCAAAGCTGAATTTAAGTAAGCTTTAGGCTGAACTCAGTTATTCTCTAAACCCCGCATAATGCGGGGTTTATGTTAACTCAGGATACGGTAGCGCAATAACTTACAATCAACTATAATACGCGGTCATTTTATTCGCAGATTACATTCATAAGCTTACCTTAATCATTAGTTTATGAATGTAATCGGCATAGGCCGACAGTTTAGGAACACAGCATGTCATTTTTATCTCAAGGTTTTTCTCCAGAGCTTGTTAAAGCGTTAACCGAAATTGGTTACGAGAAATTAACCCCAATTCAGCAACAAGCAATTCCTCAAGCACGACGCGGTGCTGACATTTTAGCATTAGCACAAACAGGTACAGGCAAAACAGCTGCCTTTTCATTACCTATTATTCAAAAGTTATTGGATAAGCCAGTAACAAAAAGCCGTTTTAACGTTCGTGCATTAATTCTTGCGCCAACCCGTGAACTTGCAGAACAAATCTCAGTTAACATCAACGAATACGCTAAATACACCAACATTAACTGTGCCGCAGTATTTGGTGGCAAAAAAATGTCATCTCAAGAACGACGCCTAGAGAAAGGTGTTGATATTCTTGTAGCAACACCGGGTCGTTTAATTGAGCATATAGAACAAAAGAACATTTCATTAGCGAACCTAGAATTTCTAGTCTTTGATGAAGCTGACCGTATGCTTGATATGGGCTTTATTGGTGCTATCCGCGTCATTTTAGAAGACATTCGCACCAAACCACAAACAATGTTGTTCTCTGCAACCTCTTCTGCACAGATGAATGCATTAGCGGCTGATATTCTACGTAAACCACAGCGTATTACTGTAACACCAGAAAACAGTACAGCCGCAACGGTTTCTCACGTCGTGTATCCTGTTGATCAAGAACGTAAACGTGAAATGCTGTCTGAATTAATTGGTAAGAAAAACTGGCCACAAGTGTTGGTTTTTGTTAACTACAAAGAAACAGCAAATCAACTTGTTGCAGAACTCAAGCTTGACGGCATTAAAGCGGTTCTTTGCCATGGTGATAAAGCACAAAGTGCTCGTCGTCGTGCATTAGAAGAGTTTAAAGAAGGTAAAGCACGTGTAATGATTGCGACAGAAGTTGCAGCGCGTGGTTTAGACATTCAAAACTTACCGTATGTTGTTAACTACGATATGCCATTCCTTGCTGAAGACTATGTTCACCGTATTGGTCGTACTGGTCGTGCAGGACAAAAAGGTAACGCTATTTCATTCGTTAGCCGTGAAGAAGAACTGACTTTAGTTCAAATCGAGCGTTTGATTAATCAACGTATTCACCGCGTACAATTGGAAGGTTACGAGCCAAAGAGCCGTGAAGCATTAGTTGTACGAATGAACACTAAAGCCGCTTACCGTGATCGTGCGGGTCGTCAAAACAACCCGACGCAAGATCAATCAGCCGCTGAACGTCGTGCTCGCTTACGTAACGCAATTAGCAGCAAAGCAACCAAGATCACTCGCTTGAAGAAGTAATTTTCAACGCATGATTCAATAATAGAGCTTCGATAGTGGATCACTGTCGAAGCTTTTTTGTGACAAAACCCAATAATTAATCGCGATCATCTGCAACATACTATTATTCTTTAATATAACTCATCATATTGTTAATCATGGCTTTATCTGTTTTATTACCAACCTTACAAACACAAATATCTATAAAACATGATTTGTTTCATAAAATGAATTATAACTGATGATCTAACAACACCACTTTCTTGCTTCTCTCTTTTAATCCACTATCAATAATAATTTTATCTTATTGAATAGTAAGAAAATACACCGTTTAATATCCCCACAAAATTATTTTATTGCTTGATATTATTTAACTTTGTTTGAGGTATATATGCGATTTTCGTTAATCTTTATTGCTCTGCTATCCAGTATTTCTACTCATGCATTAGCTAATGAACAAGCTGATGAAAAATCATACTTAACCATTATTCCAAATCACAACCCACAGTTAATTCGAAATTTTAATCCGTTTATTAATTCTCGATTACACACTGCCCGTGATTTTATTTATGAACCTTTGGTTATATTTAATGAGCTTAAAGGCAATATCCCTGTATTTCGTCTCGCCAAAAATTATACGGTCAGTGATGATTTACTGTCGTTAACGTTTGATCTTAGAAATGATGTTAAATGGTCTGATGGTGAGCAATTCACTGCTGATGACATTCTTTATACTTTTAATATGATTAAAGAAAACAGTGCATTAGATGATAGAGGAATAGCAAAACGTATAACTAAAATAGAAAAAGATAATGATTATGTTATTACGTTTACCTTTAATGAAGTCAATACTAGCCTTGTTAATGATGTTGTTAGTATTCCCATTGTGCCGCAACATATCTGGAGCAAAATAGAAAAACCAGAAACATTTACCAATGAAAATCCAGTCGGAACAGGACCCTTTACAGAAATTGAACGCTTTACTTCAACCCTCTTTACCCAGTGCCGTAACCCTAATTACTGGGATAACAGCAACTTAAAAGTAGACTGTTTACGCATTCCACAAAAAAATCATAATGATCAAGTATTAGCAGATTTAATCAACTCAGAGATTGACTGGGCTGGTTCTTTTGTACCTGATATTGATCGTGTTTTTGTCGCTGCCTCGAAAAATCATGGTTACTGGTATCCACCAGCTGGCACACAATCTTTTGTACTGAACTTTAATTCCAATGATCCCGCTAAAAAAGAAGCACTTGAAAACGTAGACTTTAGACGAGCTTTTTCCATGAGTTTAAACCGCCAAGAAATCATTGATATTGCGATTTATGGTAATGGTAAAGTGAATGATTTTGCCTCAGGTCTTGGCTACGGTTTTGAATCTTGGTCTGATAAAAAGACCCATGAAAAGTATAAGCCTTATATGACCTATAACGTCAAAGAGGCGAAAGCATTACTGAAAAAAGCAGGCTTTATTGATACAGATAGTGATGGCTTTGTTGAAACACCAAGCGGTAAAAAACTCACTTTAGAAGTACAATCACCTAATGGTTGGACTGATTTCAACAATATTGTGTTACTTGCAACAGAGCAGCTTAATGCAATAGGGATAAAGACCCAAGCTCGCACTCCTGACTTTTCGGTTTATAACCAAGCGATGATCACCGCTGACTATGATATTGCTTATACCAATTACTTCCATGGTGCGAGCCCGCATAAATACTGGGAATCGGCTTATCATTCACGCTACCAAAAGAAAGATGGCATGCCCCGCTTTGCGATGCACTTTTGGAAAAATGCGGAACTAGATACCTTGCTTGACAGTTTTTATCAAACCAACAAACACGATCAGCAAATGACAATCGCTCACAAAATACAGGCATTGTTAGCTGAAAATATGGTGACTATACCTGTTTTATCTGGACCTAACTTCTATCAATATAACACCAAGCGCTTTACTGGATGGTGGAATGAAGCAAACCCGAAAGGACGTCCGATGATATGGGAAGGTACACCAGAGCGTGTATTACATGTACTGGATCTTAAACCTGTAGCAGCAACGAAAGCATAATCTTCACCTAATAAAAAGCCGAGTTAAGATCGCTATCTTACTCGGCTTTTTTAATTGTGCTTCAGTTGTGCATTTTAGCTATAGCACTGCGTCATATAGCTATCTAACTATAATGGGCGACGTTCCGCTTTTGTAGGAAATATTTGACACCAATCTTTTTTCATATCAACCACTTGCCAATGATGTTGTTTTGCTGCTTGCATCAATGCTGGGGTAAATTTACCTTCAAAAGAATCTGCACCATATTGCCACTCACGTTCGGCATCGGTGTGATGGATCAACATCCCTAAACTTGCGCCTTTTTGAGAAGTGGTCCATGACAGCATCGCTTTATCACCGGTCGAGTTACCAACGGCAAGAATAGGACGCTTACCAATGATAGTCGCAATATTGATCGCTTTTTGTGGGCCGTCATCAATGTACACCAGCTTATCATTCTTAATTAATGTACCGTTTTTATAAGTATAACCAAACGCAGTACCAATCACATTTTCAGCTGGGATATGATAAATAGCCTCACTCCACGGTTTGATAAATGCGCCACCCGCACCGGTTACAATAAATACCTTGAACTTATGCGCATGAAGATAATCAATCAACTCAATCATCGGTTGATACACTAAATCGGTATATGGACGTTTAAAGCGTGGTGATTGCGCAGTTGAAAGCCAATTCAAAACATCTTTATTATATTGTTCTGGCGTTAATCCTGCCTGTGACGTAGCTAAAATAGGCAGTAATGCCCCCCAGCCTTTCGCAAAAATAGCTTTAGTATTGTTATCGAGTACCCACTTATACGGTGTTTCTGTTTTCCACTCAGGGTGTTGCGCACTTTCATGCTTAATTTGACTAAAGGCAAACAAAAACTGCGTATAAGTTGGCTTTTCAGGCCACAAGGTCCCATCGTTATCGATGACGGCAATACGTGCAGTGGGCTTAACGTAATCAGGATTACCTGTCGTCGTTACTTCACTGACAAACTGCGTAATCGCACTACGGCTAGCACTGTTATTCCACAATGGTAAAACATCACCATGATTGGTACATGTCGTCGCGCTATAAGCCGATGTAGAAGCAGCCAGTAAACTGACGACACCCACCCATATAGCTACCATTTTTTTTCTAGTCACAAACCTATCATCCTTATTATTAATTTTTCGTCAAAATAAAAAGCAGGTCGTCGATAACCTGCTTTTTTATCTCTTACTTCTTACTTCTTACTT
>CAMQXY010000077.1 GCA_947039005.1 uncultured Photobacterium sp. | reverse complement strand
TGAAATCAAGCAAATCATCTAAGTGGTTTCTGTCCAATTGTAAGTTTCAGAATCAGTAAGTTAGCTGTACGATCTAGTACAGCTAATCCGTTATTGTTTTAGCCTTTCTGATACTGATCCAAATCGAACAATTTATCGCGAATAGCCCAAAAGCGACCATTCTTACGGGCAATGACGATTTCTGGCGGTCTTAACCGATGCTCATTATTCGCCACTTTTGTCGGGGCGGTATCGGTAAAAGGACGATGCCTGTCGACTAAGTGTGGGTTAATAAATTTAGCGAGAAAATCATTCTTTTGAGTCTTGGTTGATAATTGCCAAACCTCATTAATTTCATTATCTTCTTCGCCAATATAAACCACTTTAAGCTGTGGCTTACCAAATTTATTCTTACCAGCTTCTAAGCGCATATCCGTACACTTCATGATCATCGCGTCTTTAAGTTTTAACGCTTCACGTAGTTTTTTGTCGGGATCAACCATAACCGCATCACATTGATGGCAGCGACGGGCGGCAATGTCGTTATCGGCACCACATTCTTCGCAATATTTAGCGCGGAAACGGTAGCCGCATTCTTCACGTTCGCCCGTGTCATCATCTTCAAAATAGCCTTGGCAGCGGCGACCATAATGTTCAACCAGAAAACCCGCAGGATCGAGTTTGCCCCAAAAACTGTTATTGAAACCACATGCGGGGCAGGGAACCATTACCACTTCACTGTCGCTATTGGGTTTAGGATCGCCGACTTCAGGTTGGTATAGGTCGTAACAGTTACCCGCATATTCAAGAATAAGACAGTCTTTTTTGCCTTCAAATAAGCGTAAGCCTCGTCCTACAATTTGTTGATAAAGGCTAATCGATTCAGTAGGGCGTAAGACGGCGATTAAATCAACATGAGGCGCATCGAAACCGGTGGTTAATACTGATACGTTAACAAGGTATTTAATTTTTTGATCTTTGAAATCATTGATGATCCTATCGCGTTCATCTAGTGGAGTATCTCCGATCACTAATGCAGCATTTTCATGTGCAAGATAGCCCATGATCTCTTGCGCATGATTAACGGTCGAAGCAAAGATCATAATGCCACGGCGATCTTTTGCATAGTCGATCACTTGCTCGATGATCATCGGTGTAGCGCGACCTGATTGTTCAAGCACACTGTCAAGTTCTGCGTCTTTATAATGCCCAGTATTAGACGGTGTTAACGATGAAAAATCATACCCTAATACCGCCATATCCATGACTTTAGGCTCAGTTAAAAAGCCTTCATCAAGCAAGTAGCGGATCGGTAATTCAAAAATACAATCACGAAAGAAACGCTCAGTCTCGGTTTTGACTTGACCACGGGTATGGTATTTATAAATCCAGCCCGTGCCTAATCGGTAAGGCGTTGCGGTAAGTCCAAGCACTTTGATATTCGGGTTTATTGTTTGCACATGTTTAATGACTTTACGATAGGCACTGTTTTCATCATCAGGCACACGATGACATTCATCAATGACGAGCAAAGAAAATTGTTCATTAAATTTATCAAGGCTATTTGCCATTGATTGAACAGAAGCAAATACCACTTGCTGATCAGTTTCTTTACGTCCTAATCCCGCAGAAAAAATAGCGGCTTTAAGACCATAACTTTCGTATTTAGCGTGGTTTTGTTCGACTAATTCTTTAACGTGGGTAAGTACTAAAACTCGACCTCGTGCAATACGAGCCAGTTCGGCGACTACCAGACTTTTACCAGCACCTGTTGGTAGAGCAAGGACTGCGGGAGAATTGTGCTTACGAAAGTAATGAAGGGTGGCGTTAACACTATCTTGTTGGTAAGGGCGTAAAGTATACATACCGTAAATCTGCTACAAATAAACTACGACTAGTGTACATTTAACCAGTGGTTTTTCAAGTGCTGGCGTTGAATTTATGGTTTGAATAATATTGTTATATACAAATAAAAAGTTATTGGTTATGTGAAAAAAGTGATAAATGAGGAATGATAAAATGATGGTTTTAGGATTTAAAAATAGGCTGTTTAAATAAAAAATAACACTATTGCTCATAATGTGATCAATTATCATTGACTGTACTAATGATAGCTATTTAAATCATTATAGTTTTTAAAATAAAAAATAGGCTAATTTAAAGGTATGGAAATGTACGTTTGCATCAATATTAAATCAAGCAACTAAAACATTCTTTCTCTTAATTGTAATATTGACATTATTAATACTCTAATCGATACACCATTAGTTGATATGATGGAAGGAAAAATTTCCTATTATTAAGTATAAATCTAAGGATCATAATTTAATCTTTAATATAAATTATTTTAATACTAAAAACATTCTGTGAGTGAATCAATCAGTATAAGAAATTATGACTCATATATTTAGTCAATATTAATATAAAAGTAATGTTAAATATATTATTAATAGCCATTTGGGTTGTTTGTTTAATGAAATTTAACGTAAATTAAGCGTTGAAAAGTGTTTAATTAAAGTAAAAAAAGAATAGAAATGACTATTTATGAGGTTAACTAAAAAGTCTATTTATTTGAGTGTTATTTTAATGATTGTTATTGAATTTATATATTGCAGAAATATAGTAATAGACTCATTAATAAAGATGTTACATTGTAACTTAGCTATGATTTTTACTTATAATTAAAAAATTACGACCAATGCTTTATATTTTTAGAATTATTATTATTTTATCGGCATTTTTGTCATGGTATGCCGCGGCATCTACAACTCGAACGACTGCTCATACGATTGTGCATCATTCTCGTATTCATCATCATTATTTACATAAAGATAAGCGACAGGAACACACAGTACATCATAAGATACAGAGACACCCAGTACACCATAAGCTACAGGGACACACAGTACACCATAAGCACTATTTGCGTAAGAGTCATCATCTGACAAAGTTGCAAGAACAGCGACACATACGGTTAGTGAGAAATAAAATTTTCCATGCATATTATGGATGGAAAGGAACACCTTATCATTTTGGTGGCTCAAGCCATAGAGGGATTGATTGTTCTGCATTTGTGATGAAAATGTATCGCCAAGTCTTTCATCGTGATCTGCCTCGAACAACATTAGGACTGGTAAAACTAGGTCGGCGGGTTCGAAAGGATCAAGCCAAGTTAGGGGATTTAGTCTTCTTTAAAACCGGTCATAATGAGCGGCATGTAGGGATTTATCTCTCTAATGGAGACTTTATGAACTCAGCCAGTTCGCGAGGGGTGTCTATTTCAAATTTAAAGCATATTTTTTGGAAGCGGCATTTTTGGCAGGTTAGACGACTCGTTACAATATAAGATGTGATAAAAAACGGAAGCCGAATGTGCTTCCGTTTTTTTTATCAATGTTAAGCAAGAATACGTTGTCATTGATGGCAGAGATGAATTGCAAATAAATACAGCTAAATCAATAAGGTGGTCTATAATTAACCGATAAAGAATATTCGTGTTATCAAGATTAATATAGGCTCACCCACTGCATCACAAACCACGTTGCGTAAAGAAACTGCTCGTTTTTGGAATCGCTTAGTCAAACCTCACAAATATAACCGTAGACGCCACAGGAAGTGGTTTGGAAAGTTTGATTTAAATACCCATTTCAAAGGTCGATTCGATCTACATTCCCAAACCTTTCAAGTCTGTATCTGGAAACAATCAGCAATTAAAGTAAAAGGTAATCGTATTTTCTTATCTAATGGTTGTGGTCGCAAACCATTACGTTTTAAGTTACCGCGTACAATGCCAATGGGTAAAATCGTACAAGCTGAACTTGGTTTTAGAGAATTACGCTTAACTATTTCTTATTTCTAATGAGATAGATAAGCCTAGTTCTGCTGGATTAAACACTGTTACCACCAAATAATGTTAAGTATCTGCGACCTGTTAAGTTAAAACAGTCCGTAGTAGACCCTCTGAACAAGGGCAAGTTGCTAAGTATCACCCATACCAAGGTTACAGTTCCTTTGGGAACAGAGTCTAAGACTCGTTGTGACTATGATACGGGCTTTGACTTAGAAACTCATACGCTTTAGCGTTGGAGTGTTCATAACGAGTCGTTACGGTTTGGTCCAGATTCGAGTGTTAAGATCTAATTCATCTACGATATTAATAACAAATTTTAGATCGTAATAAATAGCGGCAATGAAAGTTAAAGAATCGGCCTGTTGGAACAATTTAGGTTCAAAATAATTTTTAGAACTTGAAATAGCAATATACAGATGATCGTTAACGAATGAGAAAGCGATCGTATGTTCAGATCGATTACTGAAATTAATCAGTCGCTGTATCATTGCCGGTGAAAGTAAATAACGGGCTTCTACTTGATCGTTACTATAAACATTAAAAAGCTGGGAAAATTCCGGATCTTCAATAATGACTTGTTGCTGATTGTTACTGAATATATCGGAGAGTTTTTGCCCCATAGCTGAAAAAATACCATGGTTATTGGGCATGATTGTTGTTTGACCTGAAAAATGTTTGTTGGCATCAGCAATAAAAAATAGCCCTTTAAAAATAGTATGCCATTGATCTTGGTTTTTACCGCTGTTGTCGCGATTTTGGGTTTTATATTCAGTGTGTAATTCAGAAAAACGTAAATATGTATTGTCTATTTGCCCTTCAATAAAATCCTCACCACGATAACGATCATAGTGTCGGCCAAAGAGGGCACTATTCTTGTAATCTTGCTTATCGATACATTGGGTAGGCTTATAAATAAAGCTACTATCAATTGAGCTAATAAGTTTAGTGATTATTTTATGTTTATAATCTTTTTTATATTGTTCCCAACGTTTGTTGTATAAACGATGCATAACAATAGCAATAATAATAGAAAAAATAATACCGAAGGCTTGTAAATTATAGATAAAGCTTAATGGAATGGTAATAATGGCAAAGCCAGCGCCAAGCAGTAACGATAACCAATATTGTTTAATGACCTTTTTACGATCGTGGTCAAGTGCCTCAAGTTGAGGTTTAAGGTGTGTTTCATAGAGTACAGTAAGTTTGCTATCCATAGATGATCATGTCCTACTGCTTAAAGAAACATCCGCATCAATGTTGATGCATTCAGTGTCAGAAATTTTAAATAAATTAACCCTTTTTTTAAGCATGACATCAATGCTTGCTTCTGTATTCGTTACTTGATTTTTCTTATCAATAAGACGGTTTCGAATAGCAATATATGCCCCAGCAACCAGTACAATAAAGACGATTATACTTATTAACATTGATATTTCCTTTTCTATAAACCAACAAGTGAGATCAATGGTTATGATTACCTGTAATAAGGTTACCCTTTAGTTATAACGAAAAAAGCCTTGTCAAAACAAGGCTTAAATGTAGATATAACCATATTATTAGGTTTATTTATAAGGCAACAGTGAGTGGTACGTGGGATTCGGTTAGATTTTTTGTCATCATGCAAAATTGACGACGTGGTGTAAACCCATGCTTTTCATAGAAATTACGCGCACCTGCATTGCCGATATTCACTTCAAGTGATAATGCTTTAACGCCATCTTGAATAACGAGTGTTTCAAGTTGCGGTAATAACGAAGTACCAATCCCATGCTGACGCCAATCAGATTTTAAGTAGAATTGGTCAATAAAACCAATTTTGCCACCATGCTCAAGACTAAAGCTATAGCTGACGATAATGTGGCCGGCAATATGTTTAACACCATGTTGTTCTACTTCAATAAACCATGCTTGTCCTAGTGCTGGATTAGTTAACAGTTGCTTAACGGCTAATACAGTTTGTTCTGCCTTTTGAGGTAAGGCCTCATAATCAAATAATTCATTTATTAATTGAAGGAATTTATTTAACGAAGAAAGTGTTGGTGTACTAAGAGAAATGTTCATACTGAGTCCCTAATTTAAATCCTTATCTTTAAAGGATTTATTGGTTACAACGTATAAGTTAATTGTTGTATTTTCATAGAATGAATGTTTTTTTAATTTGTAATCTAGCAGATATATGACAATAGGGTCATAGAAATGTTCATTTCTTTGACGAAATAAAGATAAATATCATCATTTTTATTTTTGAGTAAATAACAATATTAAGCTACATAACGACCTTGATCTGGATCAAGGTGAAGTTTTTAATGCATATCTGTGATTTGCTTCCTATAATACCGACCCTTTTGTAAGTAGCGGAGCCAGTCAATGAGGCTTGATAAATTCTTAGGTACCACTTTGGGTATCACCCGTAGAGAAGCAGGTAAACTTCTTCGAGATAAAATGATCGAAGTAGATGGCAATGTTGTACGTAGTGCTTCTTTCCAGGTTGGTGATGATAACAATGTAGAATTTAGCGGTCGTCCACTTCGCCTACAAGGGCCTCGTTACTTCATGTTGAATAAACCACAAGGTTTTGTGTGTTCACATGTTGATGACTTCAATCCGACTGTATTTGTATTGTTTGATGAAGTAAGCCCTGAAAAAATGCATGTAGCGGGCCGTTTAGACGGCGATACTACAGGGTTGACGTTATTAACTGATGATGGTCAATGGTCACACCGTATTACTTCACCACGCCATGTGTGTGAGAAAGTCTATTTGGTAGAGACAGCCGATCCAATTGTTATTGAAAATATTGCACAATTTGAAGCGGGTATGCAGCTAAATGGTGAGAAAGATATTACTCGTCCAGCAAAGTTAGAAATTGTTGGTGAACGTGAAGGTGTATTAACCATCACTGAAGGTAAATATCATCAAGTGAAACGTATGTTTGCTGCTGTGGGCAATCGTGTTGTTAATTTGCACCGTGCGCGTGTAGGTGCGGTTGAATTAGATGAAAATCTTGCACCTGGTGAGTACCGTCCGTTAACCGCTGAAGAGATAGCATCATTCTTAGCTAAATAGCGTTAGTGGTTGTTTGTAATACTAAAAAAGCATAAGCATTATTGTTTATGCTTTTTTAGTTAGTATCGTATTAAATAAGCATTATTCTCTTATTTCTATATAAATAAGATTTTTTTATTTCCTTTTTAGAAAGAATGATCTCTATTTTTTAGCGTACAATAAGTCCATTGTCTCTTTTATAATAATGATATCCCACCTATTATTATTATTCCTATAAAAAGAATATTTATGACTCAACCAGCCTCACCCAAATTGAGTTTGCAGCTCATATTGATTCTCGGCGCTATTGCTGCGTTAACACCTTTTGCTATTGATATGTATTTACCAGCAATGCCTGATATTGCGAAAGATTTTTTAGTCTCTCCGAGTGCCGTTCAAGTAACATTAACTGCTTATACCGCAGGTTTTGCTTTTGGTCAGTTAATTCATGGACCGTTAGCGGATAGCTATGGTCGCCGTCCGATGTTGATAGCGGGCACGATTAGTTTCTTGGTGTTAACGATTTTAGGTGCGTTGAGTACCAATATCAACGAACTAACCATTATTCGTATTGCACAGGGTTTTGCTGGTGCAGCGGCAGCGGTTATTATTGGCGCATTGGTACGTGATATGTTTGAACGTGAAGAATTTTCACGGACGATGTCATTTGTTACTTTAGTCATGACTATCGCACCGTTAATAGCACCTGTACTGGGTGGGCATCTTTCTGTTTGGTTTGGTTGGCGCGCAGTGTTTTGGGCATTAGCTATTTTTGCTGTGATAGTTTTAATTTCGATATTATTTCAAATTAAAGAAACCCTTCCAAAAGAAAAACGGATGCCGTTTCATTTATCGTCAATTATTAAAAATTATAAACGGCTATTATCAAATCCTGTTGCCTTCGGCTTAATTTGTTGTAGTGGTTTTTCTTTTGCTGGTATGTTTACGTTCTTAACTGCGGGTTCATTCGTCTACATTGATATTTATGGTATCAGCGTTGAGAATTTTGGTTACTACTTTTGTTTGAACATTCTTTGCATGATTTTATTTACCAGTATTAATGGTCGGTTTGTGAAGCGAAAAGGTACGCATTGGATGCTACGTTTTGGTTTGATAATCCAATTTGTGGCTGGGGTACTGTTACTTATTGGGCAATGGTTAGACTTAGGGCTGTGGGGCGTTGTTATTCCGGTCGCGTTATTTATAGGTACTCTTTCTACTATCGGTAGTAATACTATGGCGTGTTTATTATCGAGCTATCCTCAAATGGCGGGTACTGCATCTTCTTTAGGTGGAACGTTCCGTTTTGGTATCGGTTCGATTGTAGGCGGTCTTGTTGCATTAATGCCAGATGGTAATGCATGGCCTATGGCATTGACGATGGCGTCATGTGCTATATTATCAGCTGGTTTTTATTGGTTCCTTGCACGCACAGCTTAGATGTTGTGTCGTGGTTTGATATTTTTGGATTGTTTGAAATAAATCATGACCATTTTTTTTAATGAAATTTATAATGTAGTTAGTAGTGGGTTAACGGCTTTACAAGAAGCGCAAGCAACAGGTAAAGCACAAAAAAACCCTGTCAGTGAAAGTATATTTTTAAGTGCTTGGGTAACGAAAGTACTTAAACAACATAGTTTTGATCGTTGTGTAGTGAAAACGCTACAGGAATGGCAACAGCAATCACGCACTATGGGTAAAAATGCGCAACTTAAACTGCATTTTGAGCGTTTAGCTGAAACTTACGCTAAAGTAACTGATGAGCAAGGTCAGTCAACGGTTATTACTTCCGAGGTTATGACAACGTTTTATACAGCGTTAGAGCAGCAAGATTGGGTGGTGACTAATGAACATGAAGTTAATCGTAAAGTAAGCCACCATACCGATGGTAAAGCATCATTAGTGATATGCTCGGCACAATATGCAGAATCAATGAATGAGAGTGGTGAATTAGTTAAACCATTGTCATTATATGTACGTGGTAATGTGCAACGATTTATTGATATTGCTTATCAACAAGGGATCTTGTTGTATAAAATTACTGATTATAAATCTAAAGTGAAATTTCATGGTGAGTATATTATTTACCCATTAAATACTGGAACACATTTACCAGAGTTACCCACTCGAATACTGTAAATCATATTACAAATTAAGCCGCGAATACGCGGCTTAATTTATGATGAATATGAATAACCGCAGTAATACAGTTAATATTAAAATAATAATTATTGTCACTGTGAGAGGAATAACAGATTAATAAGGACAGATATGCCTGTTTGTTGTACTGAACATCAATCTCTTCATGTTTCCACACCATTAATTTTATCGTTTGATGAGACATTAACGTTTTTTCCGTTTGTGCTTGAATTTTATGACTGGCGTGATGGTCTTATTATGTATCGAGCCTACCGTGATGGTCATCGTGAATTATTAGAGGGGAGTTGTTCGTTTTATATTGAACATATTGAATTACTTGAGGGTGGCAAAGCGTGGCTTGAAAGTATTCCCAGTGATTTAGTCAATAAAGCACGGACATATGCTGATCTTGGCGTTTATATGCTAAAGATTGCGGCGATGAGTGATAAAGCTCGTCATTTATTAGCGCAACGTCCAATCTTACTTTATCTGGTATGCGAACGTTATCCATTAGAACATGAAAAAGTATTAGCCTTGTGTGAACGGGGACAACGTGAAATTTTATCATCTTTAGGCTTAGCATCGTGTCGCTCAGCATTACGGTTTATTGATCGCATTCAAAGTGATTTTTCTACTCGATCAGTGGTGATTGTTATTCATCGTTTATTAGATCCTGAAACGATGATGTTTAAATTATTTCGTCATTATAAGGTGATCACAACCCTAACATTGCAGGTTTATCTTCAATGGCCAACGCTTACTGGTACTAAATTAGGCTTTTATTTAATGACAGCCTCACCGCGAGAACGGTTACGTATTAATCAAATATTATCAGATGTTTTTCAGTTAGGTTACCGAGTATTAGATGTTGATTCAGTACGGCGTATCCATGCTGTTACCTCGTATGATGAACTTAAGCAATTGCATGATCGATGGGTGATTGCGCAACGTACGGTTAAATTTTCCCCTGATCCAAGCTGTAATAAAAACTATGATATTCCGTTTGACGGTAATAGTAATATTGTGCCAATTAGAAATTATAAGCAGTTAGAACAAGAAGGGATAGATCAAAACCATTGTGTTGTTATTTATCATCATCGTATTATTAAAGGTGAATATCTGGTGTATAAAATGCAGATGCCAGAGCGAGTGACTATTGGTTTAAAGCGGCATTATTTGGCTAATGGTCGTGCAAGTGAGACTTATACCGTAGATCAAATTCAAGCCCGTAATAATCGATTACCGTCTTATGAAACCTTAGAAACTGTCTATAGTTGGCTTGATAGTATTAAAAAATAATACGTGAATTAAAATCGCATTTCGCTATTGATCTGCGATTTTATGTAAAGCAGGTTATTTGTCTTTAATCAAGATCGGAACGTTTAAGGATCAAATTAGGATTTGGGCAATTACGAAGATAAAAATCTAATTCTGCGGGATCAACCACACCCACATAGTCATTAGCATTCGTATTTATTTTTTCAATCACTTGCAAGTGAAGGTGAGGTGCCCAACCGCCATTTTCCTCGGTTGTTCCTACTGCGGTAAACTGTTCTCCCGCTTTGATGCTATCACCCACATTTAATGTTGCATGCGCTGCTTGGTGTAGATGACCATACAGAGTAAAAAAACCGATCCCATTAAGCTGATGGCGTAAAATAATCATCGGACCATAATCACCATCATCTTGATGATTAGCGATACTGTATACCTCTCCATCAAGAGGGGAAAAAACAGGTGTCAGTGCTGGTACGCCAAGATCAATTCCTATGTGAACAGTGCGATTTTGACAGGCGGAAAAATTGGCTTTATCTTGGTAAATCATACGGTTTTCAGCATAACGACCAATGACTATTTGAGCTTTAATCGCAGTTGCTTGACGGACTATTTCATCAGCAAAGCTGTGTGTTGTGGTGACATTATTCCAAAGTTCACTGCTCGGCGAAAGATCAACAATTAATCCAATACCAAATTGAAGTTCTTGTGGAATAACAGGATGAAATGAATGGGTTCGAAGTGTATTGGCTAATGGTGTCATCAGCATTGTCCTTTTTAAATATATTAATTAGCTGTAACTGCAATAGTTGCTGTTTTACGTGGTACTAAAATCATCGCAATTAAATAACCAATAGCGGCAATAGCGGTAGGTAGAATTAAATCAATGTTCACAAATAGGCTGGTTAAATAACCGCTTAATGTCCACGCTAAACCCACCATTGCACTAGACAACGCCATGATCCAGCCTTGATCCGCTTCACTGGCCCTATCTGATAATGCAGTAATGTAAAATGGGAATGAAATCGCGACCATCACTGCTGTAAAGATCATTGCAGCAATGTGTGTATTCGGTGTTGGTGTTATCGCTAATAAAATCATTCCAATAGCAGCAAATAGTGTGGTTATTCGTAAAGCGGCGTTGACATTAATACGCGCTAAAATAATACGAGGTAGGATCAATAATGAACTGATCATTACCATGCCAATTGCCATCATGAAATATTGGTAAAAGCTACTTTCAACGCTGATGTTCCATTTTTGCGGGAAAATAAATGCAATATTTTGGAAATATAAACTCCAGCTAAATTGGCAAATAAATACAATTGCTAAACAAGGTAGTAAACCTTGTTGACTACGTTTTAGTGGGGCAATAAACGAAAGTGGATTCTCATTGTGTAGTGACATCTGTGAGGGTAAACGTACTAGGTGTAATAACACCAAACAAAATATAGCAATGATTAAACAGGCATAGAACGGAGCTTGTGTACCATAGGTTGCGGATAATTTACTGCCTAATGCGGGACCAAATGACATTGCAGCAGTCATCACTACCGCGACTAAACTCATTAATGTCGCTTTAGTTTTTCCTCGGCTATTATCGGCAAGAATAGCTTGTGCAATAGGCTGACTTGCAGAGCCAAGGCTATTAATCATATTGCCAGCAAATAACAATGTAATAGAGCCAATAGCAATGGCATAGACAGGCATCGCAAAACCAACTGCTGCAATAATCAAACATAATACCATTGTGACTTTACGGCTAAAGCGATCAGCAAAACGGGCGATAAGTGGTGTGAAGAACATCGAAATAAAAGGTGCGGCAGACATCACGGTGCCAAAAAGGGTACGACGCTGTTCAATAGGCATATTTTGCGCGATAGCCAATGAGTGATCAGTTAAAAATAAACTGACATACGCGGGGATAGTAATAAAAAAACCCGCAGATCCAAGAAAGATAATGCAATAGAGAGTAAATAAGGTGGTAGGTTTTAACGCCAAATGTTGAGTTGAGGTTGGCATGTGGTGTGGAGTTCCGTTCGACGATAATAATCGACTATTTTAATCAGGTATTATTACGAATCAAGTTATTACGCACTTTGTTACGACAGAAAATGGTAGAATCGAAAGTTATTGTCACTTTATGATTTATTGAACATCACATTTAACTCGTGGATTTGACATTTAGTGATATAAAGTAACGCCTTGTGTTAACTCATTGATCGTTGGTACAAGGCGTTATTGTTAGTTTTTAATCAGCATCGTTATCGGATTGTTCTAGAGCAATCTCAGTCTCAAGATGTTTTAATGACATTTTCTGAATGTTAATACCAAACATCATCAGAATAAGGCACCAGTTTAAGTAAGGCATTTTACCTAGACGTAAGCTTTCATTAAAATACCCGGGACTCCAATTATATAGCTCTGAAAGGCTCTCAGTCGTCATTTCTTCAAATAAACCACTATTAATTAACTTAGCAAAATGGCTACTTGTTGGGCAAATAAATGTGTCTTGGGTGCCGAATGCTGAAGGCTTAAATAAACGTAATATTTGCTTAATCTCTTCTACTTCAATCACTCTGCCGTTTGTTGCAATACTAGGTCGGCCGACAAGGGCTGAAATAAAGCACCAACACGGGTAAGGGATTGTAGAAACCTCTAATGGCTCTTTTTTATATTTAGCGGTCCATTTAGAGATGTTTTTTTCTTTTAAGCCTGTTGCCAATGTCAGTTTTTTGGTGTCATAACCGTTATTTTTCAATAAATTAATTACTTCTGCAACTTCAGATACTAAAGGTTTTTCCCAAGATGCAAATGGGGTAAAGACATTTTCTCTAATCAAAACGTTATTCCAATTGACAGTGTTTATAGGTGTTTTGCATAACTAATGTGGCTGATCATACGTATTCGGTGCTGTATGTCTATTAATATCAGCGGTTATAAATAAGATAGAAATAAGATACGTCTTATAGTGATTCATATTATGAAAAAAAAGATATCCACAAGAGAACTAGACGACTGGTCTAGTTGGGTTTATAGTTATGGCATGAAGACACAAACAAACGATACACGTCAGCACATTATTAATGTTGGTTACCAACTTGTCGTCGCGAAAGGGTTTACCAGTGTTGGCTTGTCAGAATTATTAAAAACGGCTGCAGTGCCAAAAGGTTCTTTCTATCATTATTTTAAATCGAAGGAACAATTTGGTGAGGCGCTTATTCAAGATTATTTTCAGCAATACCTTGAGCGGGTTGCAGAGCTACTTGTTTCTGGTTCAGGAACCGGATTTGAACGTCTAACTCAATATTTTGCGCGTTGGTTAGACGTTGAAAACGGTGTTTGTAATGCGAACAAATGTGTGGTGGTAAAACTAAGTGCTGAAGTCTCCGATTTATCAGAGCCGATGCGGGAAGCGTTGCGAGTAGGGGCTAATAGAATAGTTAGTTTAATTGCAAGCTGCATTGATGATGGCATTAAAGATGGTTCAATCAGCTCAGATAATAGCAAAATAACAGCGCAGACATTGTATCAATTATGGCTTGGTGCGAGCTTATTTCATAAACTAAGCCAAGATTTATCAGTATTACAGCAAACATTAGTAACAACCAAAATGATGTTACACGTAAAAAAATAATAATGTATTCAGATTAAAAATTCCCGCTGTTATTTATGCGGGATTTTTTGAAAAGTAATATAGACGACTGGTCTAATTTAAGGCTGGTGGCACAAGATAAGCAATATAAGAAAAGGATAGCTCAATGACAAACGTAAACCGTAAAATCGTATTAGTATCTCGTCCTATTGGCGCACCTGTTGCTGATAATTTCCGCATGGAATATGACGCTATCCCTACGATAGAAAAAGATGAGATTTTACTGCGCAGTGTGTATTTATCATTAGACCCGTATATGCGTGGTCGTATGAGTGATGCTAAGTCGTATGCAGAGCCTATTGCTTTGGGTGAGGTAATGGTTGGCGGTACGGTGTGTCAAGTTGAGCAATCAAACCATGCCGATTATCAGCAGGGTGAATGGGTATTATCTTATTCTGGTTGGCAAGATTATGCTGTTTCAAAAGGTGAGGGATTAATTAAATTAGGCATGCATCCAACACATCCATCTTATGCTTTGGGTGTGATGGGGATGCCTGGTTTCACCGCTTATATGGGCTTATTAGATATTGGTAAACCTCAACCTGGTAACACTATCGTGGTAGCTGCGGCAACGGGTGCTGTAGGTTCAATGGTTGGGCAAATTGGTAAAATTAAAGGTTGCCGAGTTGTTGGTGTTGCAGGCGGCAAAGAGAAATGTCGTTATGCCAAAGAAGTACTAGGTTTTGATGAGTGTATTGATCATAAGGCCGATGACTTCGCTGAAGCACTAGCAAAGGCTTGTAATCAAGGTATTGATGTTTACTACGAAAATGTGGGTGGTAAAGTTTTTGATGCAGTATTACCGTTGTTAAATACCGGTGCTCGCATTCCATTATGTGGTTTAATTTCTCAATATAATGCGACTGAATTACCCCAAGGACCTGATCGTCTGTCAATGCTGATGGGGACGTTGTTAGTTAAACGTATTAAGATGCAAGGTTTCATTATTTTTGATGATTATGCCGATCGCTATGATGAATTTGCAGCAGATATGAGCCAGTGGTTAGCTGACGGTAAAATTCATTATCGTGAAGACTTAGTCCAAGGCTTAGAAAATGCACCCCAAGCCTTTATGGGTTTATTAGAAGGTAAGAACTTTGGCAAATTAGTTATTCAAACGAATCAAGCTCAATAAAT
>CAMQXY010000076.1 GCA_947039005.1 uncultured Photobacterium sp. | reverse complement strand
GAGTTTAAAATGAAAAGTGTCAGGGATGTATATAAAAAAAGCAGCCATAAAGGCTGCTTATTATAACGAAGGGTTTATAGAATTACGCAGTTGCTATTACAGGCTGCTGGTGGCGTGATTGTGTCACCAAAATGAAGCCGATAATCGCGATAAAGCCGGTAATAAACATTGCTACGGTTACCGTTAATAGACCATATCCTGCAAATGCTGATACTAAACCACTCGCGGCGAAACAGACCATGGTTTGCATAAAGTTCAGTAAACCAGCAGCAGTCGCACTACAGTTTCTGAAATCAGATAACGCTGAGCTAATAACCAATGGGTAAATAGCACCATTAGCCACCGCAAGGAAGCAGAATGGAATCAGAATTGGCCAGATAGTGGTAACAGTCATTGAAATTGAAATAACAAACATGATTAACACGCTGCTAAAGAACAATGCCAAAATCCACGGTAGTAACTTCTTACTATCAAAATGGTTCAGTAGTGTACGACAGCCATAACCACCAATAATAAAGGCAACAGTTTGTGGTGCATAGCTCAAGCCAATATCAGTACCTGAGTAGCCCATTGCTGACATTACAAACGGTGAACCTGTTAAATAAGCAAAGAAAGCCGCTGAACATGCTGCAAAAATAAGCATGTTGCCCCAGAATTTCTTTGAACTTAGAATTTGATTGTAATCTTTACGCAATTTTACCGTTAACTTTTCTTGCTGCTGGCTAAGGTTAGCGCTTTCAGGCTCTTTTAGCGTCATGATAGCTAATACTGCACCAAAACCAACTAATGCAATAAAGATACTACGCCAGCCTAATTGATGCTCAAGCATCGCGCCTAGTAAAGGGGCTAAAGCTGGAGAAAGTGCTACTAAAGGCATAATAGTCGCAAATACACGCTCAGAGACTTTACCATCGTAACGGTCAACCACAACGGCTTGCCAGATAACGGTTGCACTACATGCGCCTAATGCTTGCACAAATCGAGCAGCAAGGAACACTTCAATATTGGGTGCTAATGAACACGCAATAGAAGCAAGACTGAATAACACCATGCCGCCAACAAGGACTTTGATGCGTCCAATACGATCAGATAATGGACCATAAACGACTTGGCCTAATGCCATGCCGAGTAAAAACACGCTGAGTGAAAGGCCGATAAGAGATTGGGTTGTTGCAAAGTCGGCACGAATCGTTTCAAACGAAGGTAAATACATGTCTGTTGCTAGAAAACCTAGCATACTTAAACATGCAAACCAGAACAGGGTAATTTTAGATGGTTGATTTTTCATTTTATACTTTTAGTCAATATTACAATTGTCGTTAGTGTAATACTGGTTTTAATAGCTGTAAAACGCTAAAATTTCAACCATGCTTTCAAAAAATTTGATGTGATATGTTTTCCTATAATGATCTACAAGTTATTGACGTTGTCGCCCGTCGTGGCAGCTTTTCAGGGGCTGCGGAAGAATTACATAAAGTGCCAAGTGCTATCAGTTATACCGTAAGATTGATAGAAGAGCGTTTAGCTGTCGAATTATTTGTTCGATTACATCGGCAGGTTAAACTAACACCTGCTGGGGAGTATTTTGTTGAAGAATCGCGCAAAATAATTAAACAGATGCAGTTAATGAAATACCAAACTCAGCGGGTTGCCAATGGTTGGTCGCAAAATGTTTCGGTCGCATTAGACACTGTGGTGCGTCAAAGTCGGGTGAATACGCTCGTTCGTGATTTTTATCAGCATTTTCCGGATGTAGAATTGCATCTAACCATGGAAGTCTTTAATGGGGTGTGGGATGCGTTAGCTGATGGGCGAGCCGACATTGCAATAGGTGCTACTGCGGCGGTGCCTGTTGGTGGCAATTTTGACTATCGGGATATGGGAACACTAACATGGAAATTTGTGATTGCACCGCTGCATCCGTTAGCTGAGAGTGATCACCCGTTAGAACCTTATGAATTAGCACAATATCCAGCGATTTGTTTAGAAGATACCTCTCGGACCTTACCCAAACGAATTACATGGTTGATGGATAACCAGCGGCGCATATTAGTCCCTAATTGGCACAGTGCGATGCAGTGTTTAAAAGCAGGATTAGGGGTGAGTGTCGTACCCAGTCATATGGCTATACCATTAATTGCCACGGGTGAATTGATTGAAAAAGAATTAGCATTAAAACCGTCAGTAAGCCCATGTTGTTTAGCATGGAATACTGAAACGATGAATCCTGCTGTAAGCTGGTTATTGGATTATTTAGGTGACAGTGAACAGTTACATCGTCAATGGGTACGTTGATTAATTGTTACTATTGATAAGAAGGAACCGTTGGATAGATGACGCAGTATCGACATCTATCCAGCGGTGCTAATTTAATTTTTTAGGGTGTGATAACCCGCCCAAATACGCGTGGTGGTGGTGATCCAGCACAAAGCGCCGAATATCCATGCAATAGTGGCAAAGTGCTGCGGTAACAGACAAAACAGGATAAAACAGGCAATGGTTTCTGTGCCTTCCGTTAAGCCACCAATGTAATACAACGATTTATGTTTATATACTGGGCTCTCTATATTGCGTTTGCCCGCCATAATTGCGAATGCCAGAAAACTTGAACCGGTACCAATAAAAGAAAAAATCAAAAATGCACCCGCAATGGCATTTTGACTCGGATCAGCCAGCACAAAACCAAACGGGATCAATGAATAAAATAAAAAATCTAAGGTAATATCAAGAAATCCACCGCAATCGGTAATACCTTGTCTGCGTGCGACTGCGCCATCTAAACCATCAAATAAGCGATTAATAATAATAAAGAATAAAGCTAAGCCATAATGTTCAAAGGCTAATGCAGGAAGTGCAAAGAGACCAATAACAAACCCACTGAGGGTGATTTGATTTGCGCTAATACCATAGTTTTCTGGCAATGTTGCCAGTTTCGCTAAAGGTTGGCGTATAAGAGTAATACTGTAACGGTCGAGCATGGTACTTCCTGTTCTTATTATGTTTATTGCCAAGGCCAATGTAAGACATCGCCATTTGTAGGAATATCATCATCGTCATGGGTAACCATTAACGCGGGAATATCACGTTGTTTAATTTGATCAAATACAAACTGACGAAATGAAGATCGCAATGTTTTATCCAATTTACTGAATGGCTCATCAAGTAATACCGCTTGCGGTTGTGATAGCAATAATCGCATCATACTGATCCTCGCGCGTTGCCCACCTGATATTTCATGCGCTTGTTGATGTTGTAAATCCAGCAAATCGAGTTCATCTAATGTTGCTAATGCGCGTTGCTTTCGTTGGCTACCTTTAATTTCTTGTGGTAATCCGAACGCGAGATTTTGCCAAATATTAAGGTGAGGAAACAGTAAATCATCTTGAAAAACAATGCCTATATGACGCATGTTAGGGGCTAACGAGGTTATAGAGTGATTATTGAGCCGTATTTCACCCGTAGCTGTGAAGTCAGCAGTAAGATGACCTGCAATAGCGCTAAGAATGGTTGACTTACCACCGCCACTCGGTCCCATGAGAGTCATTATTTTTCCCGCTTCAACGTCAAAGGTTAACGGCCCTACAACCAAATTATTATTGCGATGACGTAAGGTGAGTTGTGAAACAGAAAGCGTCATAAGATTACCTTGTGATGTGAGTTTGAGATGTTTTGCGTTGTGCAAACACCATCGCGAGAGTAAAAAAGACCAAAGGTAATAATCCTTGTAATAATCCGTAAATTGCACTGATTCGTCGATCTTGACCACTTGCGAGAGTCACCGCTTCAGTAGTTAACGTAGACACCCGCCCAGCGCCCAGCATTTGTGTGGGTAGATATTGTGCCAAACTCACACTGCACCCAACGGCAAATGCTAGCCATAATGCCGGTTTTAATTGTGGGAATTTAACCCGCCACCATGTTTGCCAACCATTTAAGCCTAAACTTCGTGCTGTTTGATCTAATCGTTGATCATAACTGCGCCATGGTCCATCTAAGGTAAGATAAATATACGGGAAGACATAAAGCCAATGACTCCAACTTACCCATAACCAAAAATGTTGCCCAGCAACAAAAGAAATCGCTATTTGCATACCAAACAAAAGTGATAATTGTGGTGCAATCATCGGTATTGCAATCAGTATTGTTGGTATACCACGCTGGTATTTTTGGCGGTATTCCAGACAAATGATCGCCATGATTAATGCCAAAATACTGCTGATTAGCGCGAGAGTAATACTGTTGCTGACGAGTTGTTGCAGTGGTTCAAGCTGTTGTTGCCAAAAACGGTCACTATAACGGCTTGGGAGTAAGTCCGGAAAGCGCCACCGTAATGCAAACGACCATATTGCTAAAATAGGCAACATAATCAATGGCAATAATAATAAACCACGGCTAAAAAAAGTAGCAATCGGAGAGGGTATACGGCGTGGATGCTGCTGAATTGCGCCTTTATATTGCCATGATATTGCATATGACAGTCGCCACCATTCTGCTAAACGTAACAGTCCAAAGGTGATGATCACGATACTTAATAATAAGAAAGCACCTGCCGCAGCACGTGGTACCTGCGTTAAATCACCATCTGTAAACCATTGCCAAATTAACATTGATAATGTGCTGGGATGTGTCGGACCAATAATCAAAGCCACATCCACAACGGCTAATCCATAACCTGCCACCGCAAAAACAGCTAAACGTAATTTAGGTAACCATAGCGGTAGAATAACGTTATGCCATGTTTGTTGATGATTGTAGCCGAGACTGATAGATACCTGATAAAGACGTTTTATATCAAGCTGTTTGAGAATACTAATGCTCATTAATAATAAAAAAGGCGTTTCTTTAATCGCTAATGCAAACAGTAATCCTAAACCATAACGATCATGGATCAGGGCAGGGTAAAAAGAATCGGCTAATCCGAGATGATGCCAAATACGTGCAAGCCAACCTGTTGATGAAAACATTAAGCCAAAGCCAAGAACAAAAGCAACATGCGGAAAGGCTAATAAAGGTGCCAGTAAGCGTTCTATTTTTTGCCATTGTGGACTGAGCCAGTAACGTCGCAAAATTAAATAGCACCACCATAAGGCAAGCAGAGTACTGCCAAGGCCAGATAATAACGTCAAGCCAATCGAGTGACCAAGATCAGGCCAAGCAAAAAGTTGTTGCCAGCCTAATAATGATGGTTGATGCATGTTCAATGCTGGCAGCCATGCAAAAGCAGGTGCAAGCATGCCGAGAAAGCCAATGATTAATGGACTTGCAAAGAGCAATAATGTGACAACAAATATAATGGCTAACATAGGGCTCAAATAAATATCAGACGAGAAAAGCTAACTTGCTATCATAATGCAAGTTAGCTTGATTTATAATAAATATAACAGCGGGTTAGTTACTGTATCCTAGTGCCGTATCTTAATTGCCATATCTTAGTTGCCATTGTTGTTCAATTGCAGCTAACCAAGTTGGGTTTGGCTCTGCAATTGAAGGATAGGGCGTAAAGCTCGGTTTGTTATACGATGCTGGTAATTGTTTAAAGGCTTGTGGGGTTAAGATTGTTGGATCGCCCCATAAACTGGTATCTGCTTTACGTGCTTGTGCTTCAGGGCTTAATAAGAAATTAATCGCCACTAATGCACCGGCTTTGGCATTTGCATTCCATGGAATCGCCAGAAAATGGATATTTGTTAACGCACCCGCACTGAACGCATACGTTTTTGCTTTGTCGGTTAAATTACCGTTGGCAATGGCTGCTGCTGCTGCGTTCGGATTGAACGTAATCGCTAACAGTAATTGTTGATCATCAAGTAACTGTACTGTCTCTGCTGTACCTGCTGGGAATTGTTTACCTTGATGCCATGCGACTTTGTGTAGCTGATCAAGGTAATGCCACAATGGTGCAGTAACACGATCAAATAGCGCCTGATCTTTGGGTAGCTGTAATGGTTGATATAGGGCTTTTTTATCGGTTGTTAGTTCTAATAACGCCGCCTTTAAGAATCCGGTGCCATGAAATTCTGGTGGTTTAGGGTAACTGATTTTCCCCGGATGTTGTTGCGCTAAGGCTAATAGAGCCTTAAAACTTTTAGGTGGATTCTTTAATGTCTCAGGATCGTAAATAAACACCAGTTGACCCACACCCCACGGTGCTTCTAGTCCTTGGGTAGGCTCTGAAAAATCTTTATCAATAGGTAATGATTTATCAACATATTTCCAGTTAGGAAGCTGGTGTGTAAAAGGGCCGTACAGTAAGCCATTATGTTTCATTGAGCGAAAGTTTTCACCATTGATCCATACCATATCAACACTGCCGCCACTATTTTTACCCGCGGTTTTCTCGGCTAATAAACGTTGAGTGGTTTCGGCTATGTCTGTCACTTTGACTTGCTTTAGCGTCACGCCATAGCGCTGTTGTAATTGAGTATTAGCCCATAATAGATAATCATTAATTTCTTGGCTGCCACCCCAAGCATTAAAATAGACAGTTTCACCTTTAGCTTGGGTGAGGGTTTGTTGCCATGTCGGTGCGATATCGACATTTTTATGTGTTTCGTCTGCTTGTGCTGTGATGCTGCTCACTAATAGAGCAACCGTTAGTGTTAGTTTCTTTAAGGTTGAAAATGGTGTTATCACAATTGATATCCTTATGTGCGCGCTATTAATTACGCATCCAGTGGTGATATTTTTTTACCCAAGCTAGCAGTTTTTGAGGTGCATGCGCTTGTTTCCATACGCCAGCGGTGTATTTTGCACCTTCGCTCATGGTTGGATAAGGGTGAATAGTGCCTAAAATCTTATTTAGCCCTAAGTTATGACGCATTGCTAACGTAAACTCGGCCAGTAAATCACCGCCATGATGACCAACAATCGTGACACCTAAAATTTTATCACTGCCTTTAGGGGTTAAGACTTTAATAAAGCCTTCGTCATAGCCATCAGCAATGGCACGATCTAAGTCATCAAGCCCATAACGTGTGACTTCATAGTCAATACCTTGTGCTTGAGCTTCTTTTTCATTAATACCGACACGTGCTAATTCAGGTGCAGTATAAGTGACAGCTGGAATAACAGAGTAGTCAACTTTGAACTTTTTAACGGCACCAAATAAACTATTCACCGCGGCATACCATGCTTGGTGAGCTGCAACGTGAGTCAGTTGATAAGGACCTGCGACATCACCAACAGCATAAATATTTGGATATTGGGTTTGTAAATATTGATTCACAGCCACTGTACCGCGTTCAGTTGTGGTAATGCCAAGTTCTTCTAAACCAAATCCTTGCACATTTGCAACACGTCCCAAAGCGACCATGACGGCATCAAACTCAATGCTAACTTGTTGGTTGTCATGTTCAACGACAACACGTTGGATACGTTGACCATTGTCATCAATAGTAGATTCAAATTGTATCGCATTATGTTGCAGTAAAATGTTTACACCATCGTGAGTAAGAGCTTGCTCAACCAATTGAGCCGCTTCAGTATCTTCACGGTTTAATAATTGTGATGATCTTTCAACAATCGTGACTTCTGCGCCAAGTCGACAAAAGCTTTGCGCTAATTCACAGCCAATCGGACCACCACCAAGAATCAGTAATCGTTTCGGTAGCGCTGTAAGTTGCCATACCGTATCAGAGGTTAAGTAATCGACACTGTCTAAGCCAGGAATAGCAGGAACCAGTGGGTGCGCTCCTGTTGCAATCACAATATTACGGGTTGTAATACGTGTCCCGTTGACTTCAACTTCCCAAGGAGACAGGATTTTTGCATCACCTGTGACACAGTTTACGCCTAATTTACTGTAACGCTCGATAGAGTCATGGGGTTCGATTTTTGTAATAACATGATGAATACGACTCATAACTTGGGCAAAGTCGATATGATTAATTTGAGCATCAATGCCAAGCTGTGAAGCTTTTTTGATATCGGCAGCAGTATGTGCGGCACGGATAAGGGATTTTGAAGGTACACAACCGGTATTTAAACAATCACCACCCATTTTGTGACGTTCAATCAGTGTGACTTCTGCTTTTACTGCAGCTGCTATATACGCGCTGACTAAACCACCAGCACCCGCACCTATGACAACAAGATTCTGATCGAAGTGGGCTGGTTTTTGCCATTGCTTATAATGCTTTTTAATTGTCATTGTTTTCATTATCCATTTTGTGAGTAATGGGAAAAGGCCGAGTAGAACTAAAGATAATAAGACGGGGGCAGAGATAATGCCACTGAGTGAGTCTATTTTCCCAAGTTGAGTGCCTGCATTAATATAAACAGCAGTACCCGCGAGCATGCCTAATTGACTGACCCAGAAAAAAGTACGGGTTTTAATTATGGTTAATCCCATTAAGAGATTAATCAGGAAAAAAGGGAAAACAGGAATTAAACGTAAACTCAGTAGATAAAATGCCCCTTCTTTTTCAATGCCATTATTGAGTGTGGTTAAGCGATTACCAAACTTTGCTTGTACCCAGTCACGTAATATAAAACGACTAGAAAGAAATGCGAGTGTGGCACCAATGGTACTGGCAAACGACACCATAATCAGGCTGGTCCAAAAACCAAATAATGCAGCACCTAATAAGGTTAATATCGAGGCGCCAGGAATTGAAAGGGCAGTGACTAAAATATATAAACTAAAAAAGCTGATATAAGCCGTAATTGGATTTTCAATAATATGATGCTGTAGCGTTAATTGCTCTCGCTTAGCTGCTTCAAGTGTAAGAAATTGACCAAGATCAAAATAGAACCAAGCGCCAATAATTGCCAAGATAACCGTAAGCAACAAAATTTTATTACTTTTCATTGTTACTCCTTAGCGGGTTTTTATCTGAAATCGAAGTATTTGAAATAGTATCGGTTTGCGCTGTATCTTGTTGATCATTATTTATTGGTTGGGGCTGAATGGGTAATGAACAAAATCCTTGTGCGGGTACATCAAGCGCAGTGTTAAATTTGGCGGATAAATTTTGAAAGCTTATTAATGCCGTTAATTCGATAATATCGTCACTGCTATACCAAGTAGCAAGTGCTGTAAGCATATTGTCACTGACATGTTGTTCTGTGATAGTCATTGCTTCGGTATACGTTAATACGGCTTGTTCTTGATCTGAAAAGTATTCAGAAGATTGCCAATTGGCTAACGCTTTAATTTTTTCTAATGAGTGACAGCGTTCTGCGAGTTTCATGCCATTTGCATCGACACAAAAAGCACAGTTATTAAGTTGTGATACACGTACACAGACTAATGAACGTATGACAGCGTCAATCGGCGATTTTTTGCGGTCAAGATAACCAAAGAACACGGCAACTAACCAAAAAAGTACAGGTTTACGTCCCCATAACTTGGCTGGGTTGAGTACTTTGCCAAAATGGCGTGTTTGTAACCATAGTAAAGGTTTTACCCATAATGAAAATGTGTTTTTGGTTAATATACGCAAGGTATGTCCTTATCAAATGAGAATCACATCGACTCTTAAGTAGCAAGACCGAGATAAGTGACATTGTATTTCATTTAAGGAGAAAAAATTTTTTTATTCGGAAAATGACCAGAAATAATAATAACGAATAACTAAAAAATAGTTAGGGTTTCGTGCTAAATAAAGGCAATGATATGAGAGCGTTGAGGATTGATAAATAATCGTTGTCGAACGTTAAAAATACGTTTAAGTAATGCTGTATAAATAGTTTTATATAAAGTTATTAGTAAGATTACATATATTTTATTTTTTTATTATATCTGTTATTTTAATTAATTAAGAGTTTTGTATTAACAATAATATGCAACTAATACTTACTTGTTGTGTATTAATGTTATCGGTAGATGTTAATTCTATTGGGGGATAATTGGTCTGGTAGGAATTTGGCTGTGGGATAAATTAAAGAGGCGCAGAGCCTCTTTATTCTTAAGCGTCACTTAGCCAGTTGACGGATATATTTATTATAGTTTAGCGAGCAGTTCGTTGCGTCTGCTTTCTGGTATTACTGACCAATGTTGGCCATGTATAGCACCTTCAAGTGCCCATAGTAATTCTAAACTTAATGATGCCTCTTGTGTTTTTTGTAATGCTTTATATGCGCCGAGTGCACCAATATCATATAATTGCTCAATAGTTTGGATACCTACTTTTTTGAGCATTCTCTCATTTGAAAGCCGCAAATTAGGTAAATCTTTTATTCTCGCTGGAGTGCAACATTCTTTTGCTTTTTTATCAGCTTGTGCTGCTTCAAGAGAATATTTTGCTTGATCGATTATTTTTTCAGGCTCTTCCCACCATTCATCAAGAATAGCATAATGCTTCGTTATGACAGGAAACCCACGTTTTTTATAGATATACGGTTCTAAACCTGCTTGTTTAAATTCCTCTTCCGTTTTTGCGTTTGCTCGTAGGTGGAGTTTATTATTAACGACAAGTGCGAACATTGCTTCGCCTGCGAAAATACCAAAGCCACCAAACATAGAACGCGATTTAACATTTCCTAAATGATCTAATAATTTTAATGAATTTTTTAAGATTGGTTTGTCCATACTTCTACTCGGTGAATAAATGAGTGTCACCTAACATTAAAGTAGTTGTAAATTTACTTTTATTATTAAAGTTATTTACGAGAGAATTTCCCTACTTTAAATCATCCATGTATTACTCTATAAATAATATTATCAATATAGAGGATCTATTTATAGTTTGTAAGTCTTTTGCTTACTATTATATGTAATTACAAGGTTCATTATATTCGATATTTTAAAAAGGTAACTTTTAATATTAACGAAAGCTGATGAATCTGTGAGATTGCTCATATTTTTGAGAGGAATAGTCGTTTGAGGTAGATTAGAACAGGATAATTCTGTGCAGAGAGAAAAAGCCAATAGAAATATTGGCTTGATAAAGAGGGGGGGTGTTAGCGTAAATCTTTTACAGACTTTCGTTCAACGATTGCAGGCGACATTTCAAAAATTTGACGCTCGTGATCTTTGTCTTTCATACGCTCCATCAAAATCTTAATGGCTGTTTTACCTAAACGACGTTTCGGCTGGTGGATAGTCGTTAATGGTGGCGCGAAATAAGGGGCAAGATCAATGTTGTCGTAACCGATAATTGAAATATCACCAGGTACACGTAATCCGGCTTGCTCAAATGTACTAATCAGTGCCATTGCCATAATGTCATTAAAGCAAAAAATAGCTGTTGGGCGATCAGACATTGCAATATATTGTTCAGCCGCTTTAACCGCAGAATCACACTCAAAGTCACCTTCAAGGATCCAGTTTTCATTAACGGCTAAGTTGGCTTCTGCCATTGCTTTGTTAAAGCCCTTTAGGCGCTCGCGACAGGTAGATTTATCATTATGTCCTGATAAACAACCAATACGGCTATGACCATGATCGATAAAATATTTAGTCGCAAGATAGCCACCTTGCTCTGCATTATCTTGAATTTTATCAGTATGTGGGCTTTCTGGACCCCAGTCCATGATTACCATTGGCAGGTCTTTTTTGCGCTCAAGAAGATCTAATAATTTTTGATCAAGATCAGAACACATGACTAATAAACCATCGACACGCTTTTCTGCAAGCATACGTAAGTAATCACGTTGCTTAGAAAGATTACCTTCAGTATTACATAAAATGAGGGTGTAACCTTCGCGGTAGCAGTACTCTTCAACACCATGTACAACTTCAGCAAAAAAAGGATTGGTTGATTTAGTTACAAGCATTCCAATGGTACGAGTGGTATTACATTTTAGACTACGCGCTACTGCACTTGGTGCATAGTTAAGATCTTCAACTGCCGCTAGTACTTTTTTCTGTGTTGCTTCTGCGACAAAGCGCGTTTTATTGATCACGTGTGAAACTGTTGTCGTTGAAACTCCAGCCATACGTGCAACATCTTTAATGGTTGCCATATTTATTCTTCTAATAATGAACGCTAGAGTTGTTTCTAGCTAATAGTGTGGTACCAAATTGAGTAATCACTGAGATGAATAAAATCCATCTTATTTTACGCAAAGCATCTAGTTAATTATTCAATTTGGCACCGATAATGTATTTATTACATACTTAAAGAGTATTCAATTCCAAAATTCGAATTTATTTTTCGGCTTCATAATTATTGCATATTTTTCAAGTGTAATCGCTTGCGTTCACATTTTACTGAGTGTTGCGCGTAGTGCAACGTTTCTATTGCCTCGGATTAAATTATTTGATAGCTATCAACAAAAAAGCGCAAATTTCAGTAATTTTATTGTAGGGTTACTGAAATTTACAATATGCTATCAAAAAGTTGATGCTATTTAACACGATGATAATAGATAAGGATAGCCATGAACGGGGTGGGGATGTACAGAAATGTGCCAGCCATAAACAGTATTAATTATCTCGGGCTTTAATGCTTGCCATGGTGAACCATCTGCTTGAATTTTACCATGCTGAATAATTACCATCCGTTGAGCATATTGAGCTGCTAAATTGAGGTCATGTAATACGATAATTACTGCCGCACCTTTCGCCGCCATTGTTTGTGCTATCTGCAAGGTTTTATGTTGGTGGGCTAAATCCAGCGCAGAGGTTGGCTCATCTAACATTAAGATACATTTATCATGAGATTGACTTAGTTGGGTTAATACGCGAGCAAAATGAATCCGCTGTTTTTCTCCCCCTGATAACGTTGGATATAGTCGCTGAGCAAGATGAATAACATCCGTGTTGTGCATAGTTTGCATGGTGATTCGGTCTATTTCCTGACGCGATAAACAAAGTGGCATCGTGCCAAGCTCAACCACTTCTTTACAGGTAAAGGCAAAAGAGAGCGAACTGTGTTGCGGTAAAATACCTAAATGACGTGCAAGTTCTGCTCGTTGCCAATCATGAATATCACGATTAAAAAAGGCCACATTGCCGCTTTCTGGGGTTATTTCACCACATAAAATTTTAAGGAGTGTGCTTTTGCCCGCGCCATTAGGACCTAATAGTGCTGTTATTTCGCCTGCTTTAATATCAATGCTGAAATTATCTAATAATACTTTACCCGCCAATTGTAGCTGTAAATTACGAGCTGTAATCACGGTAGGGTGCGCAGATGTTGCCGTCATGCGATTCTGCCTTTTTGTTTACTTAATAGGTAGATGAAAAATGGTGCGCCTAAAATGGCGGTAATAATGCCCACGGGGAGTTCTTGAGGTGCAAAAGCACTACGGGCAATCATATCGGCTACGAGTAAAATTAATGCGCCTAAAATCGCTGAAATTGGCAATAATGTTTTATGGTTAGGTCCTGAAATCATGCGTCCTAAATGGGGGATCACAAGGCCAATAAAACCAATTGGGCCTGTAATGGCAACTGTGATCCCGACACCAGCGGCACATACAATAATTAAACTGCGTTTCAGATGTTGAACATTAACACCCATATGACGAGCTTCGGCTTCACCTAATAAAAACGCATTAAGTGCATTGGCTTGGCGGTAACAATAATAATAAATGACCGCTAAGCTAATAAAAGCTAAACCAATATTAGACCATGTTGCACCAGCCAGTGATCCCATTGACCATAAAGAAAAATCACGCAGGGCTTGGTCATCTGCAATATAGTTAAGTAGCCCTAATCCGGCACCTGAAATCGCCCCAATAGCAACACCTGCTAATAGCATCACTACCACTGATGTGCCATTGTTATCAGTGCCAAGGTGATACACCAAATAAGTACTGATAGCCCCCCCTAAAAAAGCAAAAAATGGCACTGCGCCAATATTCATTAATAAGGGATATTGAACCATTAATGGTGCGAATAAAATGATCGCAAAAGCTGCACCTAGTCCTGCACCACCCGAGATACCAATAATGCCAGGATCAGCGAGAGGGTTACGAAATAGCCCTTGCAGAACAGCGCCACAAATAGCAAGCATCGCCCCAATAGCAATACATAATAGTGTTCGTGGCAGGCGTATCTGATGGATCACTAGGTCAATATGGGTAGCGAGTTGATGCTCACCAGGTAATAGCGCTAGAAAACTATCTTTATAACTGATGTCCATTGGACCAATAGCAATCGAGCTGAGTAATGCAAACAATAGCGAACCCAGACTGATCGCGTAAATAACATGGGGTGAAATACGAGTGACATTCATGGTGACATTGATCTCAGCTTACGATTGTGGGTAAAAAACACGATTAAGTCGCATGGCTTCATTAATACTGTGAATACCTAAGCCACCAATTAATGCCGTACCGTCAATAACAGCAATCGCATTGTTTTTTGCTGCAGGTGTTGCCGCTAACATCGGCATTTTTTTGACGAGTTGTGCCATATTTTTAATCGATGCGGTGGTGCGATCACTCAATAAGATAATGTCGGGTTGCATCTGTAAAATCGCTTCGGTTGAGATGGGTTTATAATTGGTGACCATGTTTGCCGCTGGGTTAATTGCGCCAGCTAAGGTAATAATGCTGTCTGCGGTGGTGTTTTTACCTGCGACACTGATTGGACGACCATCATGAATCATTACGAACAATACTTTTTTAGGCTGTGTTTGGTGTAAGTTGCGCTGTTTAATATTCTCTACGGTGGTTGTAATTTGTTGTTTAAGCTGCTGTGCTTGTTGCTGATGCAGCGTTAGGGTTGCCACTTGATCGATTCGATGCAGTAAGTCATTAACGGTTTCTCCGCCATTGACAATATCAACCTCAATGCCTGACTGTTTCAATAAGGCCAATGTCTTAGGCGGTCCCATTTCATCTGAACCGATAATACGTGTTGGCGCTAAAGCTATCAGGCTTTCTGCTGAAAGTTGACGGTGATAACCGACTTTAGGCACATCGTTAGCGACTAATGTCTTACTGGTAACATCCACTGCAATTAGTTGTTGCTTGGCGCCTAAGGCATTAATTATTTCTGTAATGGCAGCGCCTGCACTAATAATACGAGCCGAATCAGGCGTGGATTGAGCATAAGCCATTGGGTTGAATAAGCTCAATGCTGTAATAAACAGAGTTGCTGAAAAGAGTGTTTTTCGACAAACGTTATGCCAAAAAGGTGTAGTTACAAAAGAGGCAGTTATAAAAGAGGTATGACGGTTCATTATTGCTGATCTTCCATTA
>CAMQXY010000075.1 GCA_947039005.1 uncultured Photobacterium sp. | reverse complement strand
AATTGAACTCATGTACATCAAAGAATATAATAACTAGTAGCACTGAGGCTCAACCCGTTAGTTCCTAATACATCTTTATATTAATATCTTTTATGCTTACCAATCATAGCCATCTAATCAGCAAGCATATTCACAGTGATTTAAACCTCGTCATCTTAACTAATAAATACAATCAATAATAGTCACGATCTTGAATCCTACTTTATTTGGCCAATAATAATTTTTCGCTTAATTGTTCAATTTTTTTTTGTTGTTCTTGAACAACTTTAACAAGCATATAAATTAATGGTGTTGATTTATCAACTAAACACTCTTGAATTGTACTACCATCAGCTAAAGTTAAATCACCAATATTATCAACTAAAGAAGGAAATACTTTTTGTAAATCCGTTGCTAATAAACCAAGTTGCTTATTTCCAGTAATCTTAGAATGATAAGTACCAATACGTAATTTCATAAAATCCGCAGTATAATCTCTAGCATCAATAAAATCAGTTTTAGTTCTCGGATCAGATATCACTCCATAAGAACCTGTAGCATTTAATACCGAGCCATCAGATTCAACCATATATTTAGTTGTATGATTTAAATCTTGAACAAAAAAAGGTTTATAGTCTGGAAGATCTTCAACCATCCAAACACCATAACCATAACCGCCATTCGCTAATTCAGTACTTCCCGGTAATATAATATGTCCATATTCCGTACTATTTTGACGATACTCTACCCCTCCAGCTAAATCACCACCAACAAGAGTCTCCTTTTGACGAAAATAAGCTGAATAATTAAACTTATAGTCCGTAACATCAATAGTTACTGGGCAATTAATAGAATATTGAAGATAGCCTGTATGATCCATAATATGAGATATTTTTTTCTCATTCTCTCCAGTCCCTACCGTATGCTCAATAACATGTGTATGTACATCTACTTCGCCAAAAGAACCAAAAACTTGCTTACCATATTGAACATTTGGCGATCTAGTTTGATCTATTTCAACTTGCCCACCAACAAATTTAACATTATTTCCTAAAATAACGCCCCAACGAGATAAATGATTAGCACCTTGAAAAACTTCAAAATCCGTATTTGATATTTTCAATGAGTTATGGAGGAGATTAGTACACGCGCCAGCAGTCTCAAAATCAATCACTTCCCCACTCATACCTTCAAAAGCGCAGTTTTGCATATATACATCACATGCTTCAAATTTACCTGCACTTATACATAAATGGCCTCTAATCCCATCTAAAAAAGTAGTCGTGGTGAGGTTATCATCTGAATAAGTGGGTTGCTTAAACCACACCGGATAACTAACATCATAAAAATTAAAACCAATCGAATGGTAATAACAACCTGAACTCCTTCCATCTATTGTTGCTGCTGGTTGGAATACAACACAAGAATAACCACCTGAAAATGATATTTTGGTCGATACATAACAAAATTGTTGAGAACCTGCTTCTGATTGGTTCATATCATTAGGAATAAAACCAATATGCAATACATTTCGATATCCCGAAGAAAAAGCGCCACAACCACAAATTCGAGTAAAATTATTAGATGCACGCAGAATAATCATATTATTTGATAACGCACGAATTTTGGTTCCTGCACTTAAAATAAAAGAGATACTTTTTGTTTGTGATTGTCCTTGTCCTTGTGTGTAAGGAACATGCCAACCAGTCTGATAGCCATCATCTTGTTTTAATATAGGATTAACACCGTAATCGTGATCACCTAAAATAATATCTCCCCCACCATTTGCTTGAACATTCTTAATAAGTTCATTCATTTCTTTTGATGAGTGTGCGAGGTCACTTATATAATCAGGTGCATAATATTGACGAGTATTCACCGAGTTTTTTACCCAAGATTTTTTTGCCAATTTCCCTAACTGACGTAAATCCTGAAAAACACCATCTGAATCTATATGACAAAGGTTATAGATCTTATGTGCATTATCATTATTATCTGTATAATCATCTACAACATTTTTATTCGAAACGATTTTAAGAATCGATTTTTTTTCACCAAAATTTAAATTTTTATGATAAACATCTAAATAAACATATTCATCTTTAGAAAAACCAAGAATTTCATCCTTATTTAGTTCAATTCGAATACCATCTAAATATCCAGAACCTGCATGTATCTTTATATTATTATCTTGTTTTGATACTAAAAATCCATCATCAATAAACCAAGATTTACCATTCTGGTCAATGATCATTTGAGACAAATTATGATCAATCTGCTCTATACGTTTCACTGTTTCAAATTGCCAGCTTTTAGGCTTATTGGTAATATTAGTGATCTTCGCTAATTCTGGATATTCTAAGATGATTGATTGTATTAAAATACCATCATCTACTTTTTTAATTGTCACATCAGGATAATTTATGGCAATGATAAGATCATATTCAGTAGAATATAAACCAACCCAATTAAAAATGAAGTCACCAATAGTATTAGATAGTATTGTTGTAAATATCACTGAATTATTATTAATACGGGCTTGTTCAACAACATCAGAACGATAAACGATTTCATTATCATCAATAGTTTCATTTTTACTAGGATAAGTATTTCTAAATGATTTATAACCAAATATAATTTCATCACATGTAATAATATCGCCATTATCTATTAATTTCGAAAAAAGAAGTCTAGCGCTATTCATAATAATAATATTTGCAGGATCTTTTTTATTATTTTCTTTTTGAGCAACTACCGTCTTAATTTCACTAGCATATGCTGTACTACCAACGGTTACTCCTCCAATTAGCATTGATGTACCTTTCATAAATGCTCGTCGAGAAAAGCTAGAGTTTTTCTTTTTCATCAAATACACCTATTTACAACAAACTATAGTTACATATAAAGTACTTTAATCTATTTTTTAAATAACATTATAAATATTAAAGTATTAGTATTTATGAATATAGATATAAAAATAGCACATATATAATAAAATATATGTGCTAAATTAATAATCATTATTTATATATTCATTAATTAGTAATTATAACATTATAGCTTCAATAAATATCATTAAGTCAAAAACAATTAATTATATTCAATACTACAATAAAGATAAATCACCGGACACATGGATGCATTTTAATTCATAACTTTCATTATAATAACAAATAATACTTATTAAATATATTACCAATAATATATTAACAACCAGAATAGCATGACAAATTATCGTTTACTCACCAACAATATATTTAATGAATGTTTTACTTTTATCATTGGCATCAAATTCATCTTTTGCTAATTGAAGAGATGACTGTGATAATTCTTCAAAACTATTTTTATTTAATGAAGATAAATATATTATTTTTTCACACATTGAAGAATAATCGCCATATTTATAAATAAAACCATTAACCCCATCAACAACACTATCAATACAACCTGGTACATCATAGCATAATACAGGTATTCCTAAGGCATTAGCCTCCATAACAACAACAGGAAAACCTTCTCTTCGTGATGGCAAGACAAGAACATTCATCTTATCAAGATAATTCATGATTGGTTGTTTAAAACCGTGAAAAAACACTTTTTCTTTAAATTTTGTTTTAAAATTTAAAACATCTGATTCTTTTAATGATGATGGATTAGATGGATAAATATCGCCAAAGAAATGAAATTCAAATTCAATTCCTCTATTACTTAACTCATCTATTATATAAAATAAGTCATCAACACCTTTCTGCCTGATTAATCTTCCAACATAACATATTTTAATTTTATCATTTAATATTACATTTTTTTTGCAGTGGTATTTATCTAATTCGATACCAATACCATTTAAAATCAAATCTCCGTTTTTACCTAGTTTAGAATATTCATCCTTGTTCATAAATATTCTTTTAGATGACATTGAAAATATTATATTTTTTATGATAACAAGAAATCTGGGATTTAACTCTCCTAAAGTACCTAATCCCTCTACAACCACTGTAACTTTTTTTCTAAATATAAAAAGAACTGGCGATAATAACATTGTTCCTGCTAGGAAATGAGATATGATCACATCGGCCCAGCGACCAAGAGATAATAACTTCATATAAAAAAAGAGAAGACTAAATCTACTTTTTCTTATCAAGACTAATTCAACACCAATTTCTTTTAATTTTTCCTCAGATAAATGATCATCTGAGACTGATAGCAATTTAACCTTATGCCCACTTTCAATTAATTTTTTAATATAATTATATCTGAATAAGTAAGCTGTTTTTGTTGAGTTATGTAAGATTAAAACTTTTTTCATTTCTATTTACTCTGGTATATTTCCAACCATTTCTTTGTTATTGCCGAAATAGAATAATTATTAACAATTCTATCTCTTCCTTTTTTAACTAACTTTTCTCTTTCCTCCGCAGGTAACGTTAATGCTGTTATCATCGCTTGTGCTAAAGCTTTTGAGTTTTGTGGTGGAACGACAAAGCCACCATCACCAACACCTTCTTTTACACCACCACAATCAGTTGCAACAACCAAACATTGTGTTAATAAAGCTTCAGCGGTAACTAAACAAAAACCTTCATATTCTGATGACAAGACAAAACAGTCAGCAGCAGAAAGCCAACATTCAACATCACGTTGTAAGCCAAGGAATGTTACAAAATCATCTAAACCTAGTGTTTTAGTTAATTGTTTTAATTCTTGCTCAAGATAACTTTGTCCAATAATAGCAAGCTTAATTTTTTTACCCTGTTCAACGGCATGTTTTACAACAATAACCATTGCATTTAACATATTAGGATAATCTTTCTGTTCTTCTAATCGTCCAACAGCTAAATATAGAAACGTATCATCATCAATATCTAATGCTTGACGTTTTAATACTCTTGCTTCAGGAGAAAAAATAAATTTTTTATCATCAAATCCATTACCAACAGCAATCATTTGATTTTCTTTTACCGCACCAGATTTGACAAAAGCTTCTACTGCTTCATCACTAACATTAGTATTAATATCAGCTAAAAAATTTGTATATTTATATGCTAGGATTCGCCCTTTACCGCCTTCATTTGTATTATGAGCAGTACATACTAATCTTGGCATTTTCGTGAACAATCTTAATAGTCGAGCAAACATATTACCGTGAATCATGTGGCTATGAACCACATTCGGAGCAAATTTTTTCACTACAAAATGACAAGAGTAAAGCGCTTTGAGTAGGCCTAAAAATGTTTTTTCCATGCCGAGATCGACAATTTCAATATCAGGATTTTTAGGTTTAACATCTTGTTTTCCTGTTAATGAAATTATCATAATTTGATTACCCAAATCACATAACTCATCAGCTAAATCGCATATCTGTCGTTCAGCTCCCCCCATACCTAAGTCTGTTGTGATAAAACAAATTTTATTTTTCATTATTTAATAACTTCATCCATAGATTTATAATAGGTTCAATAGCAAATTCTGAACGGCATTTATTAATAGCTGCTTGACTATATTTCGCATACTCTGAATCATTATCAAAAACTGTAAATGCTATTAATATTTTCTCTGCTAATGATGAAATATCACCATCTTTTGCTAACCAACCACACGTTGAATCAATAATTTCTTTCGGACCTGTTTTACAATCAAAAGAAACCAAAGGTAAACCAGAAGAGATAGCTTCTAATAACACCATTGGTAACCCCTCAAAACGAGAACTCATGACATACAAATCAGCTAACTGATACTGCTCTTTCATGTCACTTACATGAGAAATCCATTCGATATGATTAGTTAAACCAAGCTTTTCTGCTTGTGCCTTTAATGCAGCCTCGTCTTCGCCACTACCGACAATACGTAACTTCCAGTCTTGTCGTTGCTTAATTACTAAAGCCCAAGCATCTAATAAAAAATCAAATCCTTTTTGATAAGTTAAACGTCCTGCTGAAATTGCAATTTTCGACTTTACCGATTGTCGAGGGAGACTTAATTCAAAAGATGCTGGATTTGAAATTGCCGTAATATTAGCGCGGCAACGAGCATTCTTTAACCAAAGCTTTTTATCTGTTTCAGTTAATGTAATAACATCATCACAACAAAATGCTGCAAGTTGTCGAGATATCTTTCTAAGTTTCAATCCTAGATCAACATTAAAATTGAAATGTTCCCAGCAAATATTCCTTATATTTATTCCCAAACAAGCAGGAACTGAATACAAGGCCAACATAGACTCAATATTAATTAGTATATCAATATCATTTGACTTAATATATTTTCTTAATTTAGCAATTACCTTATGGTAATGTTTTTTGAATACCAATTTATATTCAAATAAGGTATCTTTTTTAATATCGTCATTTAGTGGGAATGCAGAATGCTCCCCATCATATAAGCTTAAAAATTGCACTGAAAAACCCTTTTCAGACAATTGATTAGCAATAATGGCAGCAACTCTTTCTGTACCGCCGGTACGGTTCAATGAACCGGTAAAAAAAACAATTTTTTTCATCACTTATTCTTAATAACAAAATATGAAGCTTGGACCCATCGAATAATCGTTTTAACGAACGCTACTGGATTACTTAAAAAACAACGAAGAGGAATTTTTTTTAACATCGCTGAACGAGAAATTAAATGCCCTTTCGCATGTTTCTCTAAAGCAGAACGACTCAATCTATTATCAGCGTGATCATCAAAGAAAAAACCCAAAAATTTATTAACATATAAAAACTTATATTTCGTCGATATTGTTGAATAAAACCAGATTTCAGGAACAAATTTAATCTTATCGTTCACAGGATATAGATAGTCCTTTAAAATATTCGTTTTGAAAATATCAATTCTCTCTCCAATAATTCGACTACCAAACTCATCAAACCATGAATTAATAGAATATTCATTATCAATAGAATAAGTACTATCTGCTGTTTGTGATGATTCGCGTTTAGATAAAGCCCGAATTCCGATAACTTCATCATTGTTTTCAATCATTGGAATATATTTTTCAAAAAACAATACTAAAGAATCTTCAATTAACGCATCATCAGAATCAACACCTATAAAATACTTTCCATTAGCATTTAATACAGCACGATTCCAAGCTGATTGTTTACCTGCGTTTTCCTGATAGATATATCTAATTGTTATCTTGTTTTCTTCCTGAAATGCTTCAACGACTTTTTTTGTAGAATCAGTTGAACCATCATCAACAATCAGCCACTCAAAATCACGATAACTTTGCGTTAATAAACTGTTATAGCATTTAATCAAATGAGCATCTCGATTAAACGTTGGAGTAAATATTGTTAACATTTTATCTTATCCAAAAAGGTACATAAGCATAGACAATGCCTGAGGATAAGTTCTTATAAAAATTAAGAACAAATACAACAGCAATTGCTAATTGAAATATATAGTTTCCAAGCAACGACTTTTTCATAAAAATATCATATAAAATTGCCGGAAAAAAAATAAATCCAGTAAAACATAGTAATTGCATTCTCATTAATATAGGGACACCATTAAATACTAATGCGATGCAAGTTGACCCTAACATTGATATATAAAGATATTTATAACCAATATTTCTCTTTTCTTTCCTATTGTAATAAAAAGCTAATAAAACAGCCAAAACAATAGAGAAAATGAAATTCACGCCTAATGTTGCACCACTTAAATCGTTAGTCCCCTGGTATCGTGTTAATTGAGATGGCATAAATGGTAAAGTTATTAAATAATTCGCAGGCTTTAATATCGATAAAAAAGCGCAAATAGAAATAACAAATAATGCAAACTTAATATTGTACAATGTTTTTTCATTAACAAATCGTACAACCAATAAAACACCAAATACAATTAATGATGTATTATGGAACAACACAGCAATATAAAATAAAAGAAAGCTTTTATATGGCTTATTCTCTAACATTTTTAGTATTGATATTGCAGATAATAAACATGCAAAACACAATCTAATTTGAGTAAAGTCTCTGAATAATAAAAACATAGATACATATATAAAATATGATATTATTCTGAATTTACCAGGGATATACTCGAATATTATATAAAGTAAAGCAATTAAACATAAAAGATTAAATGCAAATCTAAACTCAAAAAAATCTAAACCACAAATACTAGCAAGTTTTTCTAGAGATAAGAAACCTACTTCCTGTCCTATCACAGATGAATATTTCGATATTTCGCCAAAAGGTATATTACGAACAGCGTTAAATACAGAATGATATACTAATGCATCACGATCAACACCTAGCCCTCTAGACGAAACAATACCATAAACAACAATAGCAGCAATAAAAAGACAAATTCCATTTGCCTTTTTATTGATACAAGAAATACTTAATAATGTAATTATTAAAAATGGTATAACATCATAAATATAATCGAACTGATACATATTAGAAATCATTAATATTAATATTCTAACCTACTTTGTATAATGTGAAAATTCACAATTAACACTAGATTTTTTATCAATACCATTAATAATGAAACCTGTAATATCGATATCATTTTTTAGAAATATTTTTTTCAATGTCATGATCTCTTTCGTAGATGTTTTACTAAAATAACCAACAACTAATCGTAATTTGCAATATTCACTAATAAGTACACTATCAGACATCGCTAAACTCGCAGGTGTATCAATAATCACTATATCGTAGTCAGATGATACTTTCGTGGTTAAAGATTCTAATTTAGATGTCATTAGCAATTCAGAAGAATTATCAACAAGATCACCGCAACAAATAACATCAAGATTATCAACTAGTTTACTTGAATTAATAATCTCATCTAATGTTGCCTCTCCTTTTAAATAATTACTTAATCCTACTCGTGTATTTATTGAAAAAAGTTCAGCAATAGCCCCACTCTTCATATCAGCATCAATAACTAATACTTTTTTCTTAGACTTAGCAAATAATGTAGCTAGGTTAGTAGTTATAAACGACTTACCTGAACCTACATCAGGGCTACATAGCATGACAATATTTGCTTCCATTTTCTTTTGTAGAAAATAGATATTTGCTCTCAACAATCGTAAAGCTTCGATAGCAATATCATCATCATAACTGATAGTTAATAATTTATTATTTTCATCCTTCACTAACTGTGCTTGATTTTTTGAATACGGAATATTTCCATATATCTCGAAACCAAGTTCATTAACTTCACGTGTTGATATAATGCCCGTTATTGTCATATATCTTAAAAGCACAATAACTGTTGATAAGATAAACCCTAAAAATGTAAACATAATTACAATAATTGCTTTTTTAGGCTTTATTGGCTGCGTTAAACTATGCGCACTATCTAATACAGTTGCTGTTCCTATCGTTGTCCGTTTAACAACACTTAGTTCTTGCTCTTTTTGCTTTAATTGTTCATAAATCTGAGAGTCAGACTTAACAACTCGAGATAATCGCAATATCTCACGTTGAATAGTTGGAAATTTATCAATCTTCTTGTTCAATCTTGCTTTTTCAGCTAAAAGTATTTGTCGTTTCTTTATTAAAGCAATATAAATTGGATGTTTTTTAGTATATTTAGTTGCAATACTACTCTCTTGGTATACTAATTCATTTAACTGATTTTCAACATTAGCTAACGAATCCAAACCTAACTTTGACTCAACATTAAGATCAACTGAACCGTGATTTTCACGATATTGTTCAAGCTTATTTTCAGATAAAATTAAACGTTTCTTTACAAGTGGTATTTCTACCTTAAGAAAAGCTAAACTATGCTCAGCTTCTAAAGCATAGCGTTTTTTATTATACATCAGATAATTTTCACTGATGTTGGCTAATATTGCTTGGATCTTCTCTTTATCTGTACCTGTTATTGAAACCTGAAGTATTCCAGCACCGTCAAGACTAGGCTTACCTATTTCCTTAACTTGTAATTTACCTTGTAAATTGATAGCTGCTTGATATTCATCTACTACATTAATATTAAAAACGTCGCCATTACGAGCATCGATTGAAGAAATCAAAATACTATAATTCGCATTTTTTTCTAGTTCTCCAACCCTCCCCTCAAGTTGCGTATTTGTTAGCTCATTGATTAATGTGTAACAGCCAAGTTTCGCATCGGTAACAATAAGTTCAAAATGATCATTTTCCTTATTATTTACGACTAATTTATCAACATTAACCTTCTTTGGATCATATGATAGTTTAGATAAAATATTTTTAAAAAATGATTTTTTTTGTGGAGTAACAACTATTTGTAAATCTAAATCATCTATAGTTTTACTTAAAAATTTACGTGACTTAATAGTTTCAGTTTCAACAACAGTGCTTGATGACAATGAAAATAAATTAGCAATATCTTGACCTAAATTGCTTATTCTAGATTTATCATTATCTACTTTAAAAATTACATTTGCTTGATAAACAGGCGTCGATAATTTTGCATAACAAACACCTACGACAATAAAAAATATCATCGAGAATATAATAAACCAGCGATTGTCTTTGATTATTTTCACATACTCAAAAAAATCTATTTCATCTTTGTCTTTATCTATCATCGTAGTATTTTTTTATATCAGAAATAAGCATCACGATCTAATATCCATTATATTAATAATCTATATGTATTTACCATCAAATAATAACCACAAGTTATCTTTAATGTGGATTGAACATAACCCATTGGATTTAATACTAACTATAAAGAATAGTAATTACAATAGAATTTATGGATAAATCATTCTTATACATCATTTATTAGGTGAATTTTTAAATTCACAACAAACAAAACACGTTTATTGTGAATTTCCCTACCAGGAGTTATACATAATTTATATTTTTTATATTACACAGGATGTTAAAATAAAATCACTTCTATACTTCATAGAATAAGCGGTAAATCGACAATACCTAAACTAAATCAAAAATAAAAATATATAATTTATTTATATCAAGAATAATCTTTCTTAGTTACTATACGCAATCTATAAAAAATAATCTTACTAAATACTCTAAATATTATCGCTTTTAAATTCTTTGAGCTTATTATCATATTTATAGAGATCACTTGATTAACCTCTTGTATTGCATTCATTACATGTGAATGGTCTAGATGATCAGCCCTAGCACATTTAGATAAAAATGATATGTATTGCTCAGCTAAAATTTTGGAGAAATAAATTTTGTCTTCGCTATATTTTTTTGAATATCGATTCAACCCAAATAAAGCATCATCAACATGAGACAGTTCAACAGTATTCGTTATGCTAAAATTTCGCATTCGATAATAAACAATTATACTATCTATCAATTTACATGTTGATGCTTTATATATAACTAAAGGTATAACTAATTGGTCTTCAAAACATCGACCACAATCAAAACTGATCCCTTCAAATAATGAATGTTTGAATACATACTGCCAGCAATAAAAATCAGTTTCTTCTGCAATATCATTCCGACTAATAAAAATATCATTGCCTGATGGTAAAGTTGATTTATCTATATATTCACCATCTATAAACTTTTTATATTTAAATTTATAGAGATCAATTTTAGATGTTTTTATTTCTGCTATTATCTTATCAATAATTCCATTAGCTAAAATATCATCAGAATCTAAAAAAGTAATATATTTTGAAGATGACTCCTTCAAGCCTATATTTCGAGTGGCTGATATACCTTGATTAACTTGATTAATATATTTGAATTGATATTCATTATTATATTTTTCTATTATTTCATTTGATCTATCTGTAGATCCATCATTAATCAAAATGACTTCAACATCATCATTGATTTGATCAAAAACGGATTTTAAACAGTCATCTAAATATAATTCAACATTGTATACAGGAATAATTATTGACAATAATTTAGGCATATTCGCCTCCAATAAATATCTTACGTAAAAGATTTTTTCTAGCTACTACTATTAATAGTATTATAAAACTTAATAATTCAACAAAAACAATTGAAGCAGCACCACCAATAGCACCATATTTATGAGATAAGTAATAACATAATGGAACGTGAATAACAGCAACGATCATTGGTAATATCGTATACTCTTTCTTATATCCATGAGGTAATAATATATAATTACCCAATACAGTTGATTCAAGGGTTAATAATATTGTAAATGAAAGTATCATTAATACTCCACCTGCACTTTTATATTCCGAACTATAAAAAATAGATACAATTTCTTTATTAAAAGCAAATATGAATAAGATAATTGCTATCGACAAAATGCCTTGAATGACAAAAGTCATTTTTATTACTCGATAAGCTTCTCGAGTATCACTCATTAATAACTTATTAACTCGAGGATAAATCACATTCCCCATAATGAAGAAAACACCAAGTACAGCACCTCTTAATCGATCCGCTGCAGAAAATAAGCCAACCTCTGCAATACTAGAAGATAGACTTATAATAATAGTTGTACTCATTGTATATAAGCTTATTGCAAAAGATGCTAAGAATATTGGTGATGCTTCATGGATTGATTTATAAATTGATAGCTCTTTATATTTAACCGATACTAATAACTTATTTTTAACAATATAAATTATTGCAAAAAATCCAACAATAAAGTTTGTTGATGATTGAATAAGAATAGCAATACCAATATCTGAATTATCTTTTACATAAATAAAAAACAGAGGTAATGATAATAATTTAGTAACCACCATTAAAAAAGAAATTACGGGTATTTTTTCTATTCCTTGAAAAAACCACATTGGTAATAGAACAGTTCCTACTAACATTATTATCGAATAATATAATGTTGAAGAAAATATATGGTTAACATTAGATGATACTAAGACAACAATTGCCAGTATAGATACTAAACATAATGCTATTTTTGCAATCATTGTTTCATAAAAAACAATCGACAATTTTTTTTTATCGTTTTGAATCTCTGCTATTTTTTTTGTTGCTGACAAATTAAAGCCAAAATCAACTATCATTACAAAATATTGTATTGTTGATAATGTTAAACCATATTTACCAAAACCATCGATACCCAAAACGCGGCTTAAATATGGTAAGGTTAATAATGGTATTAAATAATTGCTTCCTTGTACAAATAACAAAGAAATCATACTTTTAAACATAAAATCACTACTTTATAAGAAAAACATTTACCATCCATTAAAAAAGACTAATTAATTAATATGCAGAATGGCGATTAACAAAAAATCACACATTATCAGTGATAGAGTATCCATTCAAGTTATTACTCATAATTAGTATTTAAAAAATAATAACTTATCTAATAAAAAATTTATTCACAATAGAAATTAAATAAAAAAATAAATTTAATCTCAATTATAATAATTATGTTTAATAATATGGTAAATGGCGTCATATGTTTAATCTAATAACAGTCATTTAGCATCTTTATAAAGATATTCATTTTACTGAAATATACTATGCAGGATCTTTTAGTTCCTTTAAAAGGTTTCTATATGGCTAAGTATCAATTCTCACAATTCCATGCTTGTACTATGGGGGCATAAAGCGGTAAAATATGTGCCCTCTTTTAGTCATGAGTATGTTTAATGTCAGAACAGAAGCGAAAGGCCCTCAAGAAAATTGCAAAATGCCTTGAGTTGGGTAATTCAGCCAATGTAAACGAAGCAGCCCAAGCCATTCGTATGGCTCACCGCCTCATGCTCAAATATGGTCTAGAAAAAGACGATATTGAATTTATTAAGATGGGCAAAACCAAATCGAAAACATTACTACCAACGGATATTAGTGCACAAATTCTTAAGATCATTCGTGGTATTAATCGTCGCTTTGGGGTTGAGTGTGTTCTTACTAATTACAAAGGCTTAAAACAAGCTGAGTTTATTGGTGCTGCAGAGCGCGCTATTTTTGCTGCATTTGCATTTGATATTGTTTACCGTGAAATGAATCAACAAACAGGGCAATTCCGTAATAGCTTTGCTGGCACAGGTACGAGTACATCAGAAGTCGCTCGTCGCGTGTCATCATTTCTCGCGGGCTGGCTTGAAGGCGCATTAGAAAAACTGCCAGTATTAAATACCGATGATGACCATGATCAGCGCATGGCGAACTATATCGATAAGCAGTTTGAGAATTTAGATCGTGAAACATTTAAAAAACAACTTCAAGAAGCGATGAAAGCACTCACTGATGATTACGAAAAAGGCATGAAAAAAGGCCGTTCTATTTCAGTAAGCCGTCCTGTTGGTGGCACAAGCGCCCAACAAGAACTCAAACGATTAAATTAACTTTATCGTTTCTGAACAAAAAGTCGCTTTTGCGGCTTTTTTTATAAATATCCCTTGTAACAACCAGTTATAGCAATAAATACCGTATGGCTAATTTATAATTAAAAATACCAATTGAACAATAAAAACACCATTAAACTTGTCTTATTAGCATCTAAACGTAGCTTTTTGAACAAGTCGTTTAAAAAACCATCAAAAGAATCAATTTCAATGTAAGAACATCAAAGAAATGGGATTTATCTCTCATTTTTATGATAGAATGAATCAAAATCCCTTATTTCTATAGCCTTTAGACATGAAATTTCCTGGTCAACGTAAGTCAAAGCATTACTTCCCTGTCAATGCTCGCGATCCATTGGTTGTTCAAATTCAACAAGAAAACCCATTAGCTAAATCACATCTTGTTGGCGTAGGTCAAACGATTGTTGATATTGAAGCGCGGGTCGACGATGACTTCTTAGCCAGACATGCTCTAAGTAAAGGCCACTCTTTAGTTCTTGATGAAGATAAAGCGGAACTCCTATACCAAGAGTTAAAAGAACGTAAACTGATCAGCCATGAATACCCTGGCGATACCATTGGTAATACGTTACATAACTACTCTGTTCTCGCTGATGATAAATCCATCTTACTGGGTGTGATGAGTAAAGATCTTAAAATTGGATCTTACGCCTACCGCTACCTATGTAATACTTCTAGCCGTATTGATCTTGATTACCTTCAACCTGTATGTGGTCCTATTGGGCGTTGTTACACGCTGATCACTAAAGATGGCGAACGTACGTTTGCTATCAACGAAGGTCAAATGAATCAATTAAGTCCTGATAGTATTCCTGAGTGTGCATTTAAACAAGCCTCAGCATTAGTACTTTCTTCTTATTTGGTACGCGGTAAACCTACCGATCCAATGAAAGATGCGGCACTAAAAGCGATTGAATTTGCGAAAAAGAATAATGTTCCTGTCGTACTGACTCTTGGTACTAAATATGTCATTGAAGACAAGCGTGAATGGTGGATTGAATTCATCAAAGAACACGTTACTTGTATCGCAATGAATGAAGAAGAAGCAGAAGCACTGACTGGCGAAAAAGACCCACTAATGGCTGCTGATAAAGCGCTAGAATGGGTTGATATGGTATTATGTACTGCTGGCCCTGCTGGTCTTTACATGGCAGGTTACACTGATGATGAACTAAA
>CAMQXY010000074.1 GCA_947039005.1 uncultured Photobacterium sp. | reverse complement strand
AGCCCGACGAGCTACCAAGCTGCTCCACCCCGCGTCCGATTTTTTCTTCACCATTAAAGTTTGGTGACAACTTCCACTTACCGCCGAAGCCATAAGCTTTTCTCTTGCGAGAAAATTTGGAGCGACACACGAGGCTCGAACTCGTGACCTCAACCTTGGCAAGGTTGCGCTCTACCAGCTGAGCTAGTGTCGCATCACATCTCTTTTAAAAAAAGAGGATTGGTTGCGGGGGCCGGATTTGAACCAACGACCTTCGGGTTATGAGCCCGACGAGCTACCAAGCTGCTCCACCCCGCGTCCGATTTTTAACGAAAGGAAACAAACACGTTATCTCCTTTCGAGGCTGCGCATTATACGACTAAAACTGTAGGATGCAATAGTTCTTAAACCAAAAAACGCAGATTTTTTTCTAACTGCTTATTTTCATATCAAATATTGAAAATATGCTCACGATAATAGCGTAACTCAGCAATTGAATCGTGAATATCATCGAGAGCAAGATGACTACCTTGCTTAGAAAAGCCCTCAAGTAACTCAGGCTTCCATCGACGGGTCAATTCTTTAAGTGTACTCACATCAAGATAACGGTAATGGAAATACTGTTCAAGATCTGGCATGTGCTTATACAAAAAGCGACGATCTTGACCAATACTGTTACCACAAATAGGCGAAACACCTTTTGGTACCCATTGCTCTAAAAAAGCAATTGTTTGAGCAACAGCTTGCTGTTCAGTAACCGTACTTTGGCGAATACGCTCGACTAAACCACTATTCGTATGTGTGGTTGTACACCACTCATCCATTTTTTCCAATTCAAACTCTGGTTGATAAATCGCTAAAACTGGACCTTCCGCTAACACATTAAGCTGCGGATCGGTCACAACAGTAGCGATTTCAATGATTTTATGAGTTTCTGGATCTAATCCGGTCATTTCCAAATCAATCCAAATAAGATTCTGATCGCTGATTGTCATTCGATATTGCCTATTTTGTGACTAAACCATGTATGATAATACCGAAAGCCAACTAAACAGAACGATATTCTTGTGGCAAAAAAGAAAAAACTAACTCAAGGTCAGAGCCGACGCGTCCGCTCTAACCAAAATAAGCGCCTAGATCGCGCTAAAAATGAAGTCCAATGGGATGAAGCTCTATTGGAAAATGCCCGTGAAGGGCTAGTTATTACTCGATTCGGTCAACACGCGGATGTTGAAGATCCACAAACGGGTATTATTCATCGCTGTAATCTACGACGTAGTATTCAGAGCCTTGTTTCTGGAGACCGTGTTGTTTGGCGTCCAGGGGTTGAAACATTACAAGGCATTGCTGGTGTTGTAGAAGCAGTACATGAACGAAAAACAATGCTGACGCGTCCTGATTACTACGACGGTGTAAAAGCGGTTGCAGCTAACGTTGATCGGATTGTGATTGTGTCTTCAATACTGCCAGAGCTATCACTTAACATTATTGACCGTTACATTATTGCTGCTGAAACCATCGGTATTAAACCATTAATTGTGGTGAATAAAGTTGACTTACTGACACCTGAACAACGGGTTGACGTTGAGAAAAAGTTAACGCAATACCAAAATGTTGGTTATAGCGTGCGCCTAGTCAGTACTGATACTGGTGAAGGTCTTGATGATCTAAAAGTTGATTTAAAAGATCATGTCAGCATATTTGCCGGCCAATCTGGTGTTGGTAAATCCAGCATGGTTAACTCATTAATGCCTGACGTTGAAGCCGATATTGGTGATGTTTCGACAAACTCTGGTTTAGGCCAACACACTACCACCGCGGCAAGACTGTATCACTTTGCTGATGGCGGCGATTTAATTGACTCGCCAGGAGTACGTGAATTTGGTTTATGGCATTTAGAGCCAGAACAAATTACCGAAGCTTTTGTGGAATTCCGTCAATACTTAGGTGGCTGTAAATTCCGTGATTGTAAACACGGTAACGATCCTGGTTGTATTATCCGCGAAGCGGTTGAACGTGGTGATATTAGTCGTGCACGTTATAACAGCTACCATAAAATCATTGAAAGCATGTCGGAAACTGTCGCTAACCGTCAATTTTCACGTAACAAGCCAAACTGATAATCAATATATGCCTAAGAGAACTGATTATTTTCTTAGGCTTATTTTTTATCGACTACAATTCTAATCAACACTGACAAGCTTGCCTTACCCACTCCCTGCATAACACTAGAATAACTGACATTATTACAATAATTCGGTACTATTATGAGTTGACGTTATTCTTCCAAATAAGCAAAGAATAACTAACTTATTGATTAATTAATATTTAGTGGAAGAATAATTGTGTTAGATAAGATTAAGATTGGCCTTCAATATAGTATGCCCAAACATGCATTAACCCGCCTCGTGGGTAAATTAGCAGCTTTTGAAGGTGGAAAACTGACCACGGCCGTTATTCGCTGGTTCATCAAACAATATCACGTCAATATGGCAGAAGCGCGTAATCCAGATCCAACGACTTACCCTACTTTTAATGCTTTTTTTGTACGTGAACTAATGGAAGGTGCTCGCCCAATTAATAATGACCCACAAATTATTAGCCATCCAGCAGATGCTTGTGTAAGCCAATTCGGTCCAATTAAAGCGGGACGCTTATTCCAAGCCAAAGGACACTATTTTAATGCCTGTGAATTATTAGGTGGTGATAGCGATTTAGCGGATGAGTTTATGGATGGTGAATTTGCGACATTATATCTTTCACCGAGTGACTACCATCGTGTTCATATGCCATGTGATGGTGTATTACGCCAGATGATTTATATTCCAGGTGATCTCTTTTCGGTAAATCCACTAACAGCAACTAACGTACCTAATTTATTTGCGCGTAATGAACGGGTTGTGTGTGTGTTTGAAACTGAATTTGGTCCACTCGCTCAAGTTTTGGTTGGTGCCACTATTGTTGGTAGCATCGAAACAGTATGGGCAGGCACAGTAACACCACCGACGGGTCCTGAAATTCGTCGTTGGGATTACCCAACCACTGGCGAACAAGCTATTAGTTTAAAGAAAGGCCAAGAAATGGGGCGCTTTAAGTTAGGATCTACTGTCATTAACTTATTCCCTAAAGACAGCATCCGTTTTGTAGAAAGCATGCAACCACGCCAAGTAACACGCATGGGACAACCTTATGCTGAATATCTAGTCAAATAAGCCGTCTAAAAAATACTATTACACAGGGTAGCAATTGCCCTGTGTTTTTTCTTTTGCTACTCCATATTCCGCAACTCTATCTTTTAACTTAGCGTCATTTCCCCTGCTTTATATTACTGCTATCGACCAAGTCTATTCCCTGAAGGTACTTTTCAATACCAAATCAAAAGATTACTGTGCTAACGTTAGTGCTTCATCTCGAGTATCAAGTGCTAAAATTAGGTCGGGATAATTCTCATACTCATAGGTATCATTATGAAAAAAAACACAGTATCAGCATTAGTACTCGCTTTAGCGACCTGCTTTTCTCTTTCAGCACACGCCAATGCGGCATGGGGATATGGCGACCAGCAAGGCTCCGAGCACTGGGTAGCGAGTTATCCTGCTTGCGGTGGGGAGAACCAAAGCCCAATTGATATTCAAGATCCTATTCAAGCCCAAACGCAGCCATTACAAATCGACTACGATGGTAAAATAACCAGTATCACTAATAACGGTCACACTATCTCAGCCAATGTCAGTGGCGATAATAAAGTCATTATCGATGGGGATACTTATACCCTAAAGCAATTCCACTTTCATACCCCGTCTGAGAACTATATTGACGGTAAACAATACCCGCTAGAAGCACATTTCGTTAACGTTGATGCTAACGGTCATATTGCCGTGATTGCGGTTATGTTTGAAAATGGTCCTCGGGCTAATAATGAATTAACCACCTTACTAAAAACAATTCCGACCAAAGGCGAGACCATTGACTTTAATGGTGATCTAACCCCTAATGCACTCCTTCCGAGAGAGCGTCAATATTTCCGTTACAATGGCTCATTAACCACACCACCATGTACAGAAGGTGTGCGTTGGTATGTCATGCAAAGTCATCTCACCAGTTCAGCTGCTCAAATTGAACAACTTAACCAAATGATGGGTGACAATAACCGTCCATTACAACCACTCAATGCTAGAATTGTGATCGACTAACCACCAGTGTAAATGATAACCAGTTGCATTAAAGAACAAGTCAGGCTACAATTTTTTCACGGTTAAATGCCTTGAAATCCTACTTGTCGTTTAACTTAATCATTTACACTAAATAAAATCGTCGATGTTCATTACACGTTCCCTCAGTATGCGGTTTTTGAAAAAATCACAGACATCAGTTGGTGCGTAACGAATAATTGATAACCAAAAAAGCACGGTCATAATCACCGTGCTTTTTTAGCTCAATCTATTTTAGGACGAAGCAAACCTACTTAGGTTCAAACAGGTATTGTCGAGAACGATTAGGCGATTTCGATAGGAAAAGCCGTAACTTGATCAATATGATCGCGTTCTAATGCCAACATAATCACCCGATCAATCCCTAACGCCACCCCAGCGCAATCTGGAAATCCAGCCCGTAATGCTTCAACGAGATGCATGTCGATAGGTTGCGGCTGTAACCCCATGCTTACCCGCTTTTTATTATCATCTTCAAACCGCTGCAATTGTTCATCACCATTAGCAAGCTCATGAAAACCATTGGCAAGCTCAATGCCTTTAAAATAGACCTCAAACCGCTCAGCAACACGTGGATCTTGCGAATTAATTTGTGCTAATGCCGCTTGTGAGGCGGGAAAATCATACACAAAAGCAGGTACTGTTTGACCTATTTTAGCTTCAACGCCAACACTAAACAGTAACTGTAATAAGGTATCGCGATCTTGCTCAGGCTCGGCAATATCAGCCAATCCTAATCGAGCAGCAACGGCTTTTAGCGCCGTCATCGAACCTTCTAGTGGACATACACCTAAAACATCAACAAAAGCTTGTTGATAAGTCATTTTCTCTGCCGCACCACAGCCTAATACTTGCTGCAATAACAGATCCATCTCAGCCATTAATTGATGATGGTCAAACCCTGGTCGATACCACTCTAACATTGTAAATTCAGGGTTATGATAACGCCCCGATTCTTCATTTCGAAATGATTTACAAATCTGATAGATAGCACCACTACCCGCCGCCAGTAACCGCTTCATATGAAATTCAGGACTGGTCATCAAATACAATGTTTGCCCATGAGCATAGCCTGGACCGACAAATTCGGTTTTAAAGGCATGTAAATGAACATCCGTTACTGTCGCCTGACTCATGGCTGGCGTATCCACTTCGATAACATCACGATCAGCAAAAAATTGACGAATTGTCGCGAGTAAAACCGCGCGCTGTTTTAGTTGAGTAATATCAGCAGTAGGCTGCCAAGGCTGAGACATAACCGTTTCTTCTTACATAAAAGGAAATCAGACCATTATTCTAACAAAGCCACGCTCCTAACCAAGTATTGAGCGCATTATATTTACCCACCCATCAGTTATGAACAAAAATGAACGAAATGAATAAAATAAACACCGTAACTATGCAAATAACGATAACCATAACAACAAAACAAAACACCACAATTAACAAAACAAATACAATAAAATCAAAAAATATCATACCCATCATTAATTAACTGCATCCCATGGCTTATTAAATCTTTTACAACAAGATGTTATCACCACACCTTGTTACACATTATTAATGAGCCATAAACAATCAACAACAAACAAACCAAACAATTAACAGACACAGAACATGACAACTTGTGACAATAATCACAAATTTTGTAATCAGATTACATTTTTTGATTATTTCGTTAAAAAGACGCGTCTACATCATATTTTCTCTTCATGAGGTTTCATAAAATACGCGCAGGATTTCAAGGATAGGTACGCACGACGTATCTTTTCATTTTTTTACCGTCTTACCTTCGGAGGATAGCTGTGAAGACTATTACCACAGATATCGCTGTAATTGGCGCGGGTGGTGCAGGCCTACGTTCTGCCATCGCTGCTGCAGAAGCAAACCCAGAACTAGAAATTGCACTTATTTCAAAAGTCTATCCAATGCGCTCGCATACAGTTGCCGCTGAAGGTGGATCTGCTGCTGTTATCAAAGACGAAGATAGCTTTGATAATCACTTCAACGATACCGTTGGTGGTGGTGACTGGCTATGCGAACAAGATGTCGTTGAATATTTCGTAGAAAACTCAACCCGCGAAATGATCCAAATGGAACAATGGGGCTGCCCATGGAGCCGTAAAGAAAACGGTGAAGTGAACGTTCGTCGTTTTGGTGGTATGAAAGTAGAGCGTACATGGTTCGCGGCTGATAAAACTGGCTTCCATATGCTACACACCTTATTCCAGACTTCTATCAAATACCCACAAATCAAACGTTACGATGAATACTTCGTGGTTGATCTTTTAATTGAAGATGGCGAAGTTCAAGGTCTGATTGCAATTCACATGGCTGAAGGTGAACTGGTTTGTATTAAAGCAAAATCAGTGATCTTAGCAACCGGTGGCGCGGGTCGCGTTTACCACTGTAATACTAACGGCGGTATTGTAACTGGCGATGGTATGGCAATGGCATTCCGCCACGGTGTACCACTACGTGATATGGAATTTGTTCAATACCACCCAACAGGTCTACCAGGCACTGGTATTTTGATGACTGAAGGTTGTCGTGGTGAAGGCGGTATTATCGTTAATAAAAACGGTTACCGTTACCTACAAGATTATGGCATGGGCCCTGAAACACCAGTGGGCGAGCCAAAAAACAAATACATGGAACTGGGTCCTCGTGACAAAGTTTCACAAGCGTTCTGGCATGAACAGCAAAAAGGCAACACTATTCAGCACCCACTAGGTGATGTAGTAATGCTTGATTTACGCCACCTTGGTGAAGAGTACTTACATGAGCGTCTACCGTTCATCTGTGAGCTAGCGAAAGCATACGTTAACGTTGATCCTGCTAAAGAACCGATTCCAATTCGTCCAACCGTACACTACACCATGGGTGGTATTGAAACTAACGGTACTTGTGAAACCCGCATTAAAGGTCTATTTGCTGTTGGTGAATGTGCTTCTGTTGGTCTTCACGGTGCTAACCGCCTAGGTTCAAACTCACTGGCTGAGTTTGTCGTATTTGGCCGCGTTGCAGGTGAACACGCCGTTAAACGCGCTGAAGAATTCAAAGGCTGGAACGACGCTTCAATCAATACTCAAATTGACGCAGTACAAGCACGTATTGATGCCCTAATGGCACAAGAAGGCGATGAAAACTGGGCTCAAATCCGTACTGAAATGGGTCACACCATGGAAGCCGGTTGTGGTATTTACCGCCAACAAGATTTGATGCAAGCAACCATTGATAAGCTAGCAGAACTAAAACAACGCTTTAAACATATTAGCATTCAAGATAAAGGCAAAGTCTTTAACACTGATCTGCTATATGCCATTGAAGTCGGTTATGGTCTTGATGTTGCAGAAGCAATGGCACACTCAGCGATTCTACGTACAGAATCTCGTGGTGCGCACCAACGTCTAGATGACGGTTGTACTGAACGTGATGATGTGAACTTCCTCAAACATACATTGGCATTCTATAACAATGGTGATGCGCCAATTATTGATTACAGCGATGTAAAAATCACTAAATCACAACCAAAAGCGCGTCTATACGGTGCAGAAGCAGAAGCTCACGAAGCACAAGAAAAAGCACTCGCTCAAGAGCAACAAGCTGCACAGTCAGAAGTACAAGAGGAAAAGGCATAATGTCAGACAATCGCATTCAAAAAATTGAAATTCTGCGTTATGACCCAGCAACAGATGCAGAACCGTATTTACAAGCCTTTGAAGTACCATTTAATGACACCATGTCAGTACTTGATGCGCTAGGTTATATTAAAGATTACCTTGATAAAAACCTAAGCTACCGCTGGTCTTGCCGTATGGCGATCTGTGGTTCATGCGGCATGATGGTTAATGGTGTGCCTAAGTTGGCTTGTAAGAGCTTCCTTCGTGATTACCCTAACGGCGTTAAAATTGAGCCATTAGCAAACTTTGCGATCGAAAAAGACTTAATTGTTGATATGACACCCTTTATTGAGCGTCTTGAAGCAATTAAACCTTACATCATTGGTAACAACCGTACACCTGAAGACGGTACGAACATCCAAACACCAGAGCAAATGGCAAAATACAAGCAATTTGCAGGGTGTATTAACTGTGGCCTTTGCTACTCAGCGTGTCCGCAATTCGGTCTAAATCCTGAATTTATCGGTCCAGCAGCACTGACACTGGCACACCGTTACAACCTTGATAGCCGTGACCATGGTCAACATGAGCGTATGGCACTTATCAACAGTGAAAATGGTGCTTGGGGTTGTACATTCGTGGGTTACTGTTCTGAAGTATGTCCAAAGAGTGTTGATCCAGCAGCAGCTGTAAACCAAGGCAAAGTGGAATCATCAAAAGATTTCGTTATTGCAATGTTGAAGCCTCAGGAGGCATAAGGATGAGCAACCGTAAACCTTACGTTCGTGAAATGACGCGTACTTGGTGGAAAGACAGTTCTTTCTACCGTTTTTACATGCTGCGTGAAGCAACTGTATTACCGCTAATTTTCTTTACTATCTGCTTAACCTTCGGCTTAGGTTGTTTAGTAAAAGGTCCTGAAGCATGGCAAGGTTGGCTGAATTTTATGGCTAATCCTATTGTGATCATTCTAAATATTCTTGCGTTAGCGGGCAGTTTATTCCACGCGCAAACATTTTTTAGCATGATGCCGCAAGTGGTGCCAATTCGCATTAAGGGTAAGAAATTAGATAAGAGAATTATCGTTCTTGCACAGTGGGCAGTTGTTGCTGTCATCACCGCCATTGTTTTAGCGCTAGTTTAAGGAGCCGCTCGTGATTAATTTACATCCAAAACGTTCCGATGAACCAGTATGGTGGAGTTTATTTGGTGCCGGTGGTACTTGGTTTGCCATGATCTCCCCAGTAACTATTTTAGTGCTTGGTATCATGGTTCCACTGGGCATTATTAGCCCAGAAGCGGTAAGCTATGAGCGCGCTGCAGACTTCGCAACCAGCTTTATTGGTGCCTTGTTTGTCATTGCGACCTTATCACTACCAATGTGGCATGGTATGCACCGTCTACACCATGGTATGCATGACCTTAAGTTTCATACTGGGGTTGCAGGCAAAGTTGCTTGTTACGCTGCGGCGTTCTTAGTAACTGCATTATCGATTATCTTTGTGTTCATGATTTAATTATCACGTCATCACACCCTAAAAAGCATCGCTCACTCGCGGTGCTTTTTTTATGGCTTCAATTTATAAGCCGCGATCAGTCGTTATAAATTTCAGCCAACAAAAAAGGCCGCCTAAGCGACCTTTTTTAAAGCTCAATATGAAATTACTTCACACGGCTTACGTATTCACCTGAGCGGGTATCAACTTTGATAACTTCGCCAATCGAGATGAATAAAGGAACACGTACTACAGCGCCTGTAGTCAGTGTTGCTGGCTTACCACCAGTACCTTGTGTATCGCCCTTAAGACCAGGATCAGTCTCTGTTACTTCAAGCTCAACAAAGTTTTGAGGAGTAACAACGATAGGGTTACCGTTCCAAAGCGTTAGCGTACACGCATCGTTTTCTACTAACCATTTCGCATTATCACCAACAGCTTTAACGTCTGCTGCGATTTGCTCAAAGGTTTCATTGTTCATGAAATGGTAGAATTCACCGTCGTTGTATAGGTAATCAAGTTCAGTATCGATTACGTCCGCAGCTTCAACTGATTCGCCTGATTTAAACGTTTTTTCAAGAACTTTACCTGAAATAAGTTTACGGATTCGTACGCGGCTGAACGCTTGACCTTTACCAGGTTTAACAAATTCGTTTTCGATAATGACACATGGTTCATTATCAAGCATAATTTTCATTCCGCTGCGGAATTCATTGGTGCTGAAAGACGCCATTCTAATCCTCTTAACATCTTCGAGTTGTATTTAATGTCGCATATCATACCCCGAAACGTGCCATCTGTTGAGCAAAACTGGCTGAATGATCTAGCTAATGCGATATCCGATCCGTTAAAGCTACTCAATATGCTTAAAATTGATCCAACACCTTGGCAAAAAGGCCTTGCTGCTAAAAAATTATTTGCGCTTCGCGTTCCTGTAAGTTTTGTCGAAAGAATGGAAATTGGCAACCCATATGATCCATTGTTGCGCCAAGTACTGCCACTAGAGCAAGAATTCGAAGTTCATCAAGGCTACTCAACCGATCCTCTTGATGAGCAAGATAACCCTATTCCAGGGCTATTACACAAGTATCACAATCGTGTGTTGATGATCGTTAAAGGTGGCTGTGCGGTGAATTGTCGCTATTGTTTTCGCCGTCATTTCCCTTATCAAGATAACAAAGGCAATAAAGCCGTCTGGCAACAAAGTCTTGATTACATCGCAACCCAACCACAAATTAATGAAGTGATTTTATCGGGTGGTGATCCACTGATGGCAAAAGATCACGAACTAACATGGTTACTGGAGCATATAGCCGCGATTCCACATATTAAACGGTTACGTATTCATAGTCGGTTACCGGTCGTGATCCCACATCGCATCACTCCAGCACTGTGTGCATTGTTTGCCAGCAGTCGCTTACAAATTATCATGGTGACCCATATTAACCATGCCAATGAAATCAATAACGCGCTCACCATGGCAATGACACAGCTCAAGCTCGCTAAGGTCACACTGCTAAACCAAAGCGTACTCCTTAAAGATGTTAATGACTCCGTCACAGCGCTTACAGACCTCAGTGAAGCCTTATTTGATGCAGGGATATTACCTTACTACTTACACGTACTGGATCACGTACAGGGCGCGGCGCATTTCTTTGTTTGTGACCAGCAAGCACGCAGCTTAATAGCAGGATTAATCAACAATGTCTCAGGCTATTTAGTCCCCACATTAGCGCGTGAAATTGGCGGCAGAAGCAGTAAAACCCCACTTGATCTTCACCTTGAATAACCGCTATTGATTGATATTCTTGCCCTACGCCACCTAATTTCTCTCATTATTTCATCGAATTAATGCTGACTTGTCATTACGAGTCAGCAAGATCTCCACCTCAATATCAGCGCCAAATTCACAACGTACAGCTTTCCTCGCTAAAAACACCAAAAACATACACCTATCTTTTAGCCTATCATGGGCCATACAATAATACGACATAACTCATTGTTTTATAACAAGCGTACAGCTTGTACAGCTTTAGTAGCTATATATCTAAAAAGCTATCTGCCTATGATGTTACTTTTACTATTCTGCCAATTTTATTGCAGCTCACCATTAGAAAAAATCATCGTGGCAGATCTCGATTTTTTAATGATTTACGTGCATAGTCGCGATTCATACAGCAGCCCTTTATCGTATAGGCGTTCGCCAAACGTCATCGCTGCTGCCACTCGCTCCTTTACATGAGTATCGCAATGAAAATTGGCATTTTGTCACAGGACGCAAACTTATATTCAACCCGCCGTCTGCATGAAGCTTGTCAGCAACGAGGTCATGAAGCCGTTATTATCAATGCTCTCCGTTGTTATATGAATATCAACTCGGTACAACCTTCGATTCATTTTAAAGGTACTGATCTGATTGGCTTTGATGCCATCATTCCACGTATTGGCTCAGACATTACCTTTTATGGTTGTGCTGTATTACGCCAATTTGAAATGATGGATGTCTTTTCTGTGAATCAATCTATTGCGATTTCACGTTCTCGCGACAAACTACGTTCATTACAATTACTGAGCCGTGAAGGTGTCGGTATGCCTGTTACTGGTTTTGCAAGTAAACCTGATGATGTTTTAGATCTGATTAAAATGGTTGGCGGTGCGCCTCTAGTTATAAAGCTTTTAGAAGGCACTCAAGGAATTGGCGTTGTACTAGCTGAAACCCAAAAAGCAGCAGAAAGTGTAATTGAAGCATTTCTGGGTCTTAAAGCTCACATTATGGTGCAAGAATATATAGAAGAAGCCGGTGGTGCAGATATTCGTTGCTTTGTGATTGGAGGGAAAGTCATCGCTTCAATGAAACGCCAAGCAGCAGAAGGGGAATTCCGTTCCAACTTACACCGCGGTGGCAGTGCTTCATTAATTCGTATTACCCCTGAAGAGCGCAAAACAGCGATTGCAGCAGCCAAAGCAATGGGACTCAGTGTCGCAGGAGTTGATTTATTACGTTCTAAACGCGGACCACTGATCATGGAGGTTAATTCCTCCCCTGGTCTTGAAGGTATTGAAGCGGCTACAGGCAAAGATATTGCAGGTATGATCATTGATTATATTGAAAAAAATGCCGGAAAAAGCCGTCGTAACTTACAAAATCAATAAGTTATAAATAATACGTTTTCGATAAGCAGCCTTATAATGGCTGCTTTTTTATTACTTAAACAAGGTTGTTCAGCTTTTCATTAAAATAACAGCTAAAAGGTGCCACTTATCGCAACCTACTTGTAATGAATAAAGTTAATCGTAAGTGATTGATATTAAATAAAAAATAAGTGTACAGCTTTTTTGGCTTTTTGCACTGCGAACTATAGTTAAAGTAACGTGGCAATCAAACCCATATAAATCCTCAATTTTTCATGAATAAACCTAGAACCAGCCTATTATAAAAAAAAGACGGGTTATGAATCAATAATGTGATCTTTAAAACACTCAGCAAGCAAGACATTGATTAGTGCTACCTCGAACTATCAAATTACGCTAACGTATAAACAATTCGATGACGATAAAACTGAAAAAGGATTAGCCATGATTGATTTTAACTATGATGTTGAAATGGTAGAAGATGATAAGCCATATAGTATGGGACAGGTAAATACCAATGACGTTCCAGCAGAAGCATTGACGACCTACACCCAACTGATCTCACAGTTACTGCAGCAACCAGAACAAGGCAAGCGTTATGCGGGTTTTGGCTTTGAGGGTGCAGAAAAGCTAGCGTTCAGTGCATTACAAATTACTGAGCACGATCAAATTGGCGCGGGAATGGTCTACAACCCCGATGATAATGGTGACAACTTTGTATTAATTGGCCGCGTTTTCTTTAGTATCAAAGATAATAAGGTCTCGTTTAATATGGAGCCCAACGCGGATGATGTGCTAGTACAAGGTGATGTTGATTTACGTGGCTACATTCAATCATTTGTGATCTGCTTTATGGCTGCATGGGTCGCTTTAAACCAAGAACATCTACCGAGCTAGAATTAATAGACACTTCTTTTTTATAGTGTGTCTTTATATTTAAATCGCCTCTGTTATCACTACAGGGGCTTTTTTTACACTTAACTTATATATAAAGTAGTAATAATTAGCCAATAACCTTATATCTAACAATAAAAGTGGATCACCACACTAATCAGTACAGCTTAATAGAAAAATATCAGCTTTTTTATGCACAGGGATAACGCTATAATAAGACTGCCGCCAAATCATCATAAGCAACTGATAATTAAAGAATTAATATACGTACAGCTTTTCGAGCTTTTTACACTCCAAGCAATAGGTAACAGTGTTCTTTTACCTCCTCAAATATTGCAACAAACTAATACCTCCAATTCAGCCCCGAACAAAACACTAAAACTAGGCAATCAAAGCTCAATCTCGTTATGTCGACTTGTATTGTTCTTCTTTTTATTGAAAGTACAGCTAAAATAAAATCATCAAATTAATAGCTGCCTACGTAACAATAATAAGATAAACAAGCAATAATATAGAATTAAACAATTTGATTAAAAATCAACAAATATACATAAGCACTATTTAAAGAGAAAATATGACGTAAAAGATTACATTTACAAACAAACATGTACTTGGCTTTTTTTCGTTTTTATACCCACAATTATCTCAATAATGATCCGTTTTAAATGCCCTTCGTTTTATCTTCCATAACAAGAAAAGCAACCAACTAAGATCAGCTTTTAATCAAAAAAACAGCTAATAGATGTACATATTTGCACTATTCGATACGTACGCTTAATAACACCGTAACTCTTTGTTTTAAAATGATTTTATTTACGTACAGCTTTTTGTGGAATATTCTAAGTGAACTATTCGCAAAAGACAGCTGCTAATCAATTACTAAGCTTAATAAAGAATTGCTTTTATAGCGGCAATAAAAAAGTCGAGCTATGCTCGACTTTTTTGACACTGCTTTTATAACAAAGAGAATTTAATCTCTACGGTTATAAATGGATTACATCATACCGCCCATGCCACCCATACCGCCCATGCCACCCATATCAGACATAGAAGGAGCATCAGAGGCTTTATCAGTAATCATCGCTTCAGTAGTGATCATAAGACCCGCTACAGAGGCTGCAAACTGAAGTGCTGAACGGGTTACTTTCGTTGGGTCAAGAATACCCATTGCAATCATATCGCCGTATACGCCAGTCGCAGCATTGTAACCATAGTTACCTTCACCAGCACGAACGTTGTTAGCAACAACAGATTCTTCATCACCTGCGTTCTTAACGATTTGACGTAATGGTGATTCCATCGCACGAAGTGCTAAACGAATACCCACAGTTTGTTCTTCATTGTCGCCTTCAAGACCAACAACTTTAGATGCCGCGCGGATAAGTGCAACACCACCACCGGCAACCACACCTTCTTCAACCGCTGCGCGAGTTGCATGTAATGCATCTTCTACGCGATCTTTTTTCTCTTTCATTTCAACTTCAGTTGCTGCGCCAACTTTAATGACCGCAACGCCACCAGCAAGTTTAGCTACGCGCTCTTGAAGTTTTTCTTTATCGTAATCAGAAGTCGCATCTTCAATTTGTTGACGGATCTGAGTTACTCGACCTTGAATCATGGTCTCTTCACCAGCACCATCAATGATAGTAGTGGTTTCTTTAGTGATAGTAATACGCTTAGCTTGGCCAAGATCTTCTAGCTGAACTTTCTCAAGCTCTAGACCAATTTCTTCAGAAATAACCGTACCCGCAGTCAGTACTGCAATATCTTGTAGCATTGCTTTACGACGATCACCAAAGCCCGGTGCTTTAACAGCAGCAACTTTAACGATACCACGCATGTTGTTCACAACTAATGTTGCTAGCGCTTCGCCTTCAACGTCTTCTGCAACAATCAGTAGTGGACGAGAAGCTTTTGCTACGCCCTCTAGTGCAGGAAGAAGTTCACGGATATTTGATACTTTCTTATCAACCAATAGGATAAATGGACTTTCTAGATCCACAGAACCTGCTTCTTGGTTGTTAATGAAATATGGAGATAGGTAACCACGGTCAAACTGCATACCTTCAACAACATCTAGCTCGTCTTGAAGTGCTTGACCTTCTTCAACCGTAATAACACCATCACGGCCAACTTTTTCCATTGCTTCAGCAATAAGATTACCAACAGTTGTATCAGAGTTCGCAGAGATAGTACCTACTTGCGCGATAGCTTTCGTATCAGCACAAGGAACAGACAATGCTTTTAGCTCTTCAACCGCAGCAATAACCGCTTTGTCGATACCGCGCTTAAGATCCATTGGGTTCATACCCGCAGCAAC
>CAMQXY010000073.1 GCA_947039005.1 uncultured Photobacterium sp. | reverse complement strand
AATGGTGATCTGTGGCAGAAAGTTGTCAAGTAACGGTTACTTTGTCAAACATGAATATAAAGACAATTCATTTATAGCTTGTTTTATGTTGTTCAGTGCTACTTTAAGGCTGTAGTATGTTGTTAAAACATCACATCAGCGCTAAAGGGTAAAAATGGAAATTGAATATAAAGTTAATCAGCCTATTACTCCAAATCAATATATTGAATTGGTGAACAAGACTACTTTAGGTGAACGTCGACCAACAGCAAGCGAAGCTACAATCAAAGGTATGCTTGATAATAGTAATTTGATTGTAACGGCATGGGTTGATGAAAAATTAGTCGGTATTGCTCGTTCAATGACTGATTTCCATTCTTGCTGCTATTTATCTGATCTTGCTGTTGATGAAAGTGTTCAATCAATGGGTATTGGTAAATATCTTATTTTGGTCACGGCAGAGTCTATCGCTGAAGATTGTAAAATAGTGTCATTATTTGCACCAAAAGCGAAAAGTTATTATCAAAAAATTGGTTTTACTGAACATAATAGTGCTTGGATATTGAGTGATGCTAGCCAGTTATTATTACCTTAATAACTAATAGTATTCATTAAGACTATGTATTGAAAATATTAACCACAGAGGTGATTGCATCTCTGTGGTTATCCGTGTTTTTAATTAAACGGTTATAAACTTATTTTTTGTTGAAGCGTTTCATTGACTGTATCAAGCCATTCATAACGACGACGATACATTGCCCGTTTAGGGCGGGATATATCTTCAGGATTACGACGAATATCTTCTAAACTTAACGTATAGAAATGTTGATCAAATTCCGTTCCACCTAATGCTTCCCAATGTTTGTCGTAGTTAGCTTTAATACGTCCTTTGCTATAGCGTTTAGCAGAATAAGCATGTGATCCACTTTTTACAGCAAGTAATGTGTCAACCTGCCAAATATTAGCAATAAGCGTAATGATTTTAACCATTAAATCTTTAGGGCGTTGGCCATGTAATGTTTTGGTTAGCGCTTTTATTTTAAGGTTATTTTCAGGGCTACTCGCAGGTCCCTGTAAGCCACCAATAACCAGTTGTCTCTGTCCCTCTATGTCTCGAACTGAAAAGGTTAGGGTATAAAAGTTTTTATCAATGTCATTAAATAAAAGTAGGCTCATATCACCTTCTTTTTGATAACGAGCGTGAAATACCAATTTAAATGAATAATCTATTTCACCAACAGTAAAATTAAGCAGTGTTAATCCATTTTCATTGAGATAGATCTCGTCACTGATATGAGGCGGTAATTGCTTACTAACAAATTGATAATGCTGTACGACAAATTGCGCACGTTCAATCGCGCTACTATCATTAATGATATAGGGACGAAATGGTTTCTCTACAAAACGAGGGCAATGCTTACATAATGTTTCCAGCAAAAGGGGATTAATTGCAGAAGTGATAAGTTGGAAAGCTTTACGATAATACGTTGCTCTAAGTACAAATTTGGCACGATAGCTCCAGAGTGGTGAATATTTATCAGCTTCACTATCGGGATAAATAATGTGGGCATAATCGCTAAGAGTCGGTGATGAATTCGTCATTTTGGCTGTGCTCTGAAAATTTGTAATCCACTATTATTAAGTAATTTGAAATTTTTACAATGCTATATTTGCTGTAGGTATATATTATTCTCTGGTGGATATTAGGGTCGGGCTTCTTAAAAAAGGCATGATCTTATAATTATTGTCTTGTCTATCTATTGACCATGTGGGTAGAACAATGCAAAAAAATAGAGATTGAACTATCATATTACTTGCTATAAATCTGTATCTTGGTGTAATTTCTCACCACTATTTATTTTTGGAAAAATGATCATGCCAAAGGCTAGTGATATTAAAAAATTTGCAGCTATTGAACTTAACGGTAAAGTAGCTTTAGTTAAAGAAATTACCAAGTTAACGCCTAGTGGTCGTGCGGGTGCAAGTCTTTACCGTATGCGTATTTATGATGTAGCAACAGGTTCAAAATCAGACGTTAGCTTTAAAGCTGATGAGATGATCACTCTTGCTGATTTCCGTCGTCAAAAAGCATCTTTCTCATACCTTGATGGTGATGAGTATGTGTTTATGGATGATGAAGATTACACACCATACACATTTACTAAAGATGCAATTGCTGAAGAATTACTTTTCATCAATGAAGATACTAAAGGTATCGAAGTATTAATCGTTGATGATGTTCCTGTAGCATTAGAGTTACCAGCAACGGTAGAACTAACGATTGTTGAAACTGACCCATCAATCAAAGGTGCGTCTGCGAGTGCACGTACTAAGCCTGCAACATTGTCTACAGGTCTTGTTGTTCAAGTTCCTGAGTACATTGCAAACGGTGAAAAAATTAAAATTAACACAAATGAACATAAGTTCATGAGCCGTGGCGATAAATAATAATTAGACGTTATTATTTTCTAAAACCAGTGCCGTATTCATACGACACTGGTTTTTTTATGGAAGTAAGAAAAATAATGAGTAGGGAATACTGTGGCTGAGTTAATAACAATTGATGTTGCTAAGAAAGAAGATGTGCAAGCAGTATATCAGTTAGAACAACGGTTATTTGGCGATCATTGTTATCCTGATTTTTTTATTCGCCAAGCTTATGATTGTTGGCCTGCAGGGTTATTGGTCGCTCGTGATCAAGATAATGTTGTTGGTTATGTATTGTGTGCACCTCAGTTTAACAATGCATCATTAGTTATATCTGACGGCTGGATACTTGCGTTAGCCGTTGATCCTTGCGTACAGGGGCAGGGTGTGGGTAAAAAATTGATGCAAGAGGCTGTGGCCGTACTGAGTGGATGTGAAAAGCTCTGGTTAACGGTACATCCTGACAATCATGCGAAAAAGCTCTATCAGCAGCTTGGTTTTACGGATGTTGAACAAGAAAGTGATTATTTTGGTCCCGATCAACCACGAGTTAAAATGGTGTGTGTGGTAGCGTGATTTGCAGTTATATAAATATTTTCGATTATATAAACAAGAGATATAAAAAAAGGGTATCTAAGATACCCTTTACTTCTTTCAACTGTTCGTTGAAAAATTAAGCACGCTCAACGTTAGCAGCTTGAGGACCTTTTTGGCCTTGCTCAACGTCAAAAGAAACCTTCTGACCTTCAGCTAGAGATTTGAAGCCTTCACCAGTGATAGCACGGAAGTGAACGAATACGTCAGCGCCGCCGTTGTCTTGAGTGATAAAACCGAAACCTTTCTCATCGTTGAACCACTTAACGATACCAGTTGCTTTAGACATGTTATGTCTCCTGAAAAAATAAATTAGTAGCGCACATTACGCTGGTTTACTTATGTACAAAAGAATAATGAAGCGCTTCAGGACAACTGTGAATATTTGAACAGTGTATCGAAGTTTTCTCTTTCAATTTGTTGCATAAATAGGCCTTTCATAAAACCATGAGTATTAAGCCATTTTCATATTGAAAGGGCAAGTTTCTCTTATAAGAACAAACTAATAATGTGACCTCTTTAACAAAATAACATGTTAAACAATTATGCTATTGCGTGCGTATTGTAAGGAAATGGATATTTGGCAGGATTGAATTGGATTTTTCTTTATATATCAAATGAAATTAGTATTTATTAAGCTTTCATTTGTGTTTTTATAAAATGAACGTAAACATCATTTTCTATATTGTGGTGATAAAGAGCAAAAGAAAGGGCTGTATTCAGCCCTTTATTTTCACCGATGCCTAAAATTGAGTGATTAGGCTCTTTCAACGTTTGCTGCTTGCAGACCCTTAGGACCTTGTTCTGTCTCGTAAGACACTTTTTGGCCTTCAGTTAAGGTTTTAAAGCCATCGCCAGTAATCGCACGGAAGTGTACAAATACATCAGCACCGCCGTCATCTTGAGTGATAAAACCAAAACCTTTTTCTTCGTTGAACCACTTAACGGTACCTGTTGCTTTTGACATGTTGTCTCCTGAAAAATCTATTCATTACACGGTATTGCCAATATCAGATTACGGAGCGATTTGAGCTTTGAACTCTATTGCTGATCACGAAGATGACAGCGAAGATATCCTTGTTCAGATTGCTTTAACTGTAAATGAGTACTGGTCTACTATGAAGATTAGGCGTTGATCTGTGATTTGCAAATCAAATTCACTGTTTTTGTGTACAAAGAAAATATTAATAGAGGTGTCATTATTATTTCTGGGTAATTTCATTTAAATGTCTTTTTTGTCAGTTATTATCTCAAGTGTTTCTTGAACGAAATCAAAGCAACTACGAATAATAAAGCGCATAATTTAGACAAGTAAAGATCGTTAAGCGTATGTTAACTCACCACCTAGTAGATAATCTTCGGGTATTGCTTGAGTTTACAGCGGATTATCTGATATAACGATTTGAGAAAAAAAACTGAGACTCGACGGTTATGTACTAGGAAGTGCATTTTTCCTAATAATTAGCATTAAATCAGTTTCACAAGGCTTTATTTTCAGACTAAGGACAAAACATGAACAACATCCTTGAACTTGTTCGTCAGGCTCGTCGTAAAAACAAACTAAAACGCGAGATTCTTGATAACGACCGTAAAATTCGTGATAACCGTAAGCGTGTAGAATTACTAGAAAACATGCTGGATTATATCAAAGCTGATATGACCCATGATCAAATTTTAGAAATCATTGAAAACATGAAAAGCGATTACGAAGATCGTGTTGATGATCATATCATCATCAGTGCTGAGCTATCTAAAGAGCGTCGTGACGTTAGTAAAAACGTTAAAGATCTTAGAAAAGCAGAAATCACAGCACACAAACATAACTAATCTTATGATTGTTCGCTAATTAAGACCTGAGCTATGTGCTCAGGTTTTTTTTTGCTTGTTTATATTGGGTATGTTTGAGACTAGAGTGAGAACAGCCTGAGTAGGCATAAAAAAGAGCCCGAAACGATTCCTGTGTCGGGCTTAGGGGAATGGCTCAGTGATGAGCCTTGCGCTAACTGGTTATCTCTGGAATTTGATTACACTATCAATATTAGTTTAGCTTTGATTATTTTCCAGTTTTAATGGAAAATAATTGTTTATTTCATCAATAAGAATATTAAGCTAATACTCATAACGTGTGTCTATTTAGATATCAAATAGATTAGTATCACGCACTAATTCGCGTGGTAAACTATTTTTGATACGATTTCCAACCCACTTACCGATGCCAATAGGGTAGTCACGGTACGTTACAATGACTTCGCCTTTACCTGTTAGATCTTCTGGGCGGATATCTCGACCCATAAACCATTCTTTAGCTTGTGGTGCAGTTAATGCAATAGCAACTGATTCCTTACCTGTTGCCAGTGTCATTATCGCCTCATGCTGCCAGCGATAGCCTTTCTTGTGTTGTTCTGCTAATTTAATCCCGATACGTTGGAAACGCATTTCACCAATTAAATGTTTTAGTTGTGATGGAAATAGCCAGACTTCTTTATCTCGTAACCAAATATCACTGTTAGTCGATAAACTGATATTCAGATCAGTATTAAGTTGTTCAGCGATAAGTTGTTGTTCATCGGCTTTAACTTGGCTAAACGGGAATTTACCCATACGTTTTTTAACCGGATCTGTTTCAACTGATGCATGTTTACGAATACGTGCAACAAAGAAACCTTCGCTATCAAAAACTTGCGGGTAAACGTGTAAAAACCCATCAGCTGTGAGTGCTTTTTCTGCGCCTTCGAATAAGTCACCTAAGGATTCAAATTCAACGGCATCACCAAACCGTTCTTTGAGGTAATGACAAACCTCTTGGTTTTCATGAAGATTGAGGGTGCATGTTGAATACACCATTACACCACCAGGTTTTAATGCCTGAAAAGCACTGACAATTAAATTACGTTGTACTGCGGCGATTTCATTAATTGATGCAAGGCTCCAGTTGGCCATGGCGTCATCGTCTTTACGAATAGCACCTTCACCAGAACAAGGTGCGTCAAGTAAAATCGAGTCAAAAGCTTCAGGTGCCCATGTGCCAAACACACAGCCGTCAAAATGCGTTAATGCTGCGTTATGTACTCCACAGCGTTGCAAGTTGGCGTGTAATACTTTAATGCGGCTGGCAGCAAGTTCATTAGCAACTAATACGCCACGGTTTTGCATTGCACAAGCAATTTGAGTGGTTTTAGAGCCGGGTGCTGATGCCATATCGAGTACACAATCAAGTGCATTATTGTTATGAAGTAAGGCTGTTACTGGCATCATTGAACTGGCTTCTTGAATATAAAATAATCCAGCCATATGTTCAGCAGTATTGCCTAATGAAACGCTCTCTTCATCCTCACGCTTAATCCAAAACCCTGTTTCGCACCAAGGAACCGGTGTTAATGTCCAATCCTTATCGGCAACGCGAGTAAGAAAATCTGCCACACTGATTTTTAGCGTATTTACACGAATGCTGCGGCGTAATGGGGTTTTACAACAATTAATAAAGTCATCAATGCTCAGGTTTTCTGGCATGGTGTGCTTGATTAGATTAATAAAAGCGTCTGGAATATAGATATTAGGATGCAAGGTAGCACTCTCTGTCAAACTAGCAATGTCGGGATTCTATACTAAATAGGAACAAAGTTATATCGACTATCTATGCTTCTAAGGTTGTTATGGCGATGGATTAATCTTCATTATTATGTTGCGAATAAAACGTGAGATATGATTAAAAATCAAAGATTAAAAAAGGGACAGTAGCTGTCCCTTAATTATTTACGACTTAAATTATTATTTGACGGGAATCGCAGTACGCCAAGTTAACCATTTTTGATCGACTTCTTTATTGAGTAAGAAATGCTTACCTTGTTTCGCCTGTGGTGCGAGTGGTTGTGTCTCTGGTGTTGCAAATGAAATACCACCACGGAGTAAACTATCAAAAGTTCCTGTTTTTACTTTTGCCCCAGTAAGGCCAACATCAACATTTAATCCTGACGCGTTCCAGAACACACTATCAGCACGAATAAGATGACGGTATTTTTGTTCAATTTGTACGGTAATTAAAACGCGATCAGCTAATGCCCCTAAAGCGACTTTAATCACTTGTCCTACTTGAATGTCACGATAAAGCAGTGGTGTTCCTTCACTGACTGAACCACGTTCTTCACTTTCAAGAATAAAGGTTTTACCTGCATCAAACAGTTCCGCGGAACCTAGTTTGAAAGTATGCGATGTTAAGCCTTTACCTGGTTGAACTGCAATGTATGAACTTAATAGTGAGTCTAAGTTTTCGCTGCCACTTAAACTGATTTTAGGTTTGACTATCCAGAAATAGCTATCTTTACGCGCAATTACTTTTGCGTATTGGGGGAATAAGCGCGCTTTTACTGTAACATCATTACGTTCAAAATTAGGCTCAATATTATCAACTTTACCAATCACGACACCTTGATATTTGATTGCTGTAGATTTTGAAATAGAACGGGCATCATCAGCCGTTAGGGTGATCATAACACCGAAATGTTGAGCATCACTTAAGCTTGGGTAAAGTTTATAGTCATTACCTGAACGGTTAGTGACACCTTTAATGGAATCAAATGCAATACCGCCTTTTAATAATGTAGAGAGGGGATCTGCTTTGATTTTAACGCCATTTAATCCGGCTTCGACTTCTATTCCTGAACGATTCCAAAATACAGTATTAGCATCAATTAAATGACGGTATTTTTTTTGTATATTCAGTTTTATCTCAACACCAGATGTTTTAAGGGCAAAACTGGTGATTTCACCGACTTGTAAATTACGATAAAGCACCGGACTACCTTCAGAAATTGACGGTAAGTTATCAGCGACCAATGTAATAGAAGTAAAGCCTTTTAGCTTTTCGTCAGCTAATTTAGCCAGATGTCGATTTTTAAAGAGTGAATAACTCTTTTGGATGTGAGGTTTGCCACTAGCAGTAAAGCTTATCGCACTACTGATCAACTGATCGGCTGCCGGAATAGAAACATCGACACCGTTGCTACTGATGTTAGCTTCAATGCCACCATCAATAAAGAAACGACTATGCGAACGAACTAGGTGGGTATATTGAGGTTGAATTAATGCGTCAAATCGGACTTGATTACCGTCGAGTTTAACGGTGGTAATATGACCGACATCAATGCCACGATAGCGCAATTTAGTGCCTGATTTTAAACCATAGCTTTTATCAGCAAAAAGCGAGAAAACTGCAACACCTGGTTGTTGTTCTTCAAGTGTATTTTGTGTAATAGCGGTAAAATGACGGGCTTTTTTACCTTCACCAGGGATTAAACGTAAGTAATTGCCACGAACAAGGTTACCAATGTTTTTTACCCCAGTAAGGGATACTTGTGCTTCTTCGAGTAATAATCGTGAACCACTATTCAGTAAATCACTCATACTCGGTTCAATGGCAGCATGGGCAATAATTTTATTGGTTTTATCATCCAGTTTTAGATCTGAAATTTTGCCAATTTGCAGGCCGCGATACATAATCGGTGCGCCTGAATTACTGATGTCATTATTATCAGGAAGAGTAATAGTGATCGCTATACCACGCCCTGCAGTATTAATATCAGAGTAAAGGCTAAATAAATGCCCCTCATCAATAGGTTTACCTGCATCTGGGGAGTCAAAGGCAATCGCACCTGCAATTAATGCCGATAGACTTTCAAATTTAACATCAACACCGCTAAAACCAATATTGGCACTGACACCACTGACATTCCAGAAACGACTTTTATTGGTAACAAGATTGGCGTAATGCGGTTTGATTAACGCATCAATAAGTACCTCTTTTTTATTGGCACTAAGGGTATAATTATAAATTTCACCGACAGGGATCTTTTTATAAAAAATTTGGGAGCCAATACTGAGAGAGCCTAAATTAGGGGCTTTTAATTGTAGTGTTAAACCATCATGTATCGGCATATTTGCCGGCTGATTTTCGAGGGCTGTAAACTTAGTTTCAAATTTGCCTGAGCCCGGTTGAAGGGCAATATAGTTACCTGAAACCAGCGCATCTAGGCCAGAGATACCAGTAATAGATGCTTTCGGTTTTACTAACCAAAAGCGGGTATTTGTGTGTAACGTTTTTACTGCTTCAGGGTAAATATCCGCAGAGACATAGATACTTTTAAGATCTTTAGACAATGTGACATCACGGACGATACCCACTTCTAAACCTTGATAACGAATGGTGGTACGTCCTGCGACTAAACCTACCGCATCATTAAAGTGAATTTGAATACGTTCGCCACCTTCATTAACGGCTTTGTATAATAACCAGCCCGCAACCATAATCGCAAGTAGTGGTAATAACCATAGTGGTGATAAGCCGCGATCACGGCGAATATTAACCTGTTGTGGTTGTGTGTTATTTTGTTCGTTGTTCATATTTGTCCCAGATTAGACGAGAATCTAAGCTCTCTGCTGCTAACATTGTTAAGATAACTACCACGGCAAAAGCAATGGCTCCTGGCCCCGGTGTGAAATCAAGAAGTTGTCCACGATCGATTAAAGCGACCATAATAGCGATAACAAAAAGATCCATGACTGACCATTTTCCAATCCAATGCACTATTCTAAAAATGCGCATGCGTTGTAGGCGGTGGCTACGTTGTTTAAATTGAATGCATAATAATATATATGCTAACCCAATGATTTTAGCGACGGGAACAACAATACTGGCCACAAATATAATGATGGCAATGCTGGTCATTCCTGTTTTTACTAAGCCTGCCACACCTGAGAAGATAGTATCTTCAATACGTTTACCGTTATTCATAAAAATAGAAATAGGATAAAGGTTTGCCGGTAAGATGAAAATACTGGCGGTGATAAGGTATGCCCATGTTTTTTGTAGTGATTTAGGGATTCGATAATGTAATTTGCTGCCACAACGGCGGCAATATGGAAGTGCTTCCTGAGTTAAGTGGCAGGAATGACAGACCGTATCAAGTTTGTCACTAATATGTTCATCTTCTGGTTGCCATGCATCCCAATAACGACGAACACTGACTTTAGTTAATAATACCGATAGTAATATCTGCATACTGATCAAACAATATAAACCAAGGCCGACATAGATATCTGCGACTTCTTGTACTTTAAAACATGAAATAGCTAAGCTGACTAAAAAGACTTCGAGCATTGTCCATTGTTTTAAATGCGAGAGGACCCACAGTGATAGCTTAAATAATCGTAATTGTCGAAAACGTAATGAGAACTGTGCGCCTAATACGGCACTGATCAGTAATAATGGCGCTATTGCACTACAAAAAAGGATTAATATAGCTACGGCAGGAAAGGTTGGCGCAAGCGCAACGGTTCCTGAGGTTAATGTTGCGGGGATCATTTGTCCAATTAAACGGATTGTAACCAGCGGTAAACTAATTGTAGGGATATAAAGAATAAAGCAGGCAACCGCAATCGCTAATTCTGCATTAAAGCGCGCAATACCACCGCGATAAAGCCGAGTACGACAACGTGGACAATAGGCACTGTGTCCTTGCGTTGCTGTTTCTGGCAACACAAGTAAATCGCAGCCTGGGCAGCGTCGAGCCTTCGACATGGTGCATTTCTTCCTTTCGTAAATAAGGTGTACAAAAGCGCTCATTGAGTTGTTAGTGACTCATTGTTAATGAAAAACAATGAGAACCATCAATGAGCGCCGATTGGTGCACACTATATTATTTTGCGTTGACGCTGGCTACTGCTTCGTGAGGATCGCTCCCATTAGCCGTCGGTGTTTCTGCCGATTGAATTGAACCATAGAGGGTTTGGTAAAGTCCTTGTGTCTTTACTAGTTCAAAGTGTGTACCTGATTGACTGACTAAGCCATCTTCAAGCACATAAATAATGTCAGCTTGTTTAACTGCAGATAAACGATGTGCGACAATTAAGGTGGTTTTATTTTTCAAAAAAGTATTAAGGGCAGTATGTAGAGCCGCTTCGGTTGATGTATCTAATGCTGACGTTGCTTCGTCTAAAATAACAAATTGAGGGTTAGTGAGTATCATACGTGCAATTGCTAATCGCTGCCGTTGCCCACCGGATAAGCGAATGCCTTGACGACCAATTTCCGTTTCTAAGCCGTGGGTTAGGCGCTCTGTGACATCAGTAAGTTGAGCTATATCTAATGCTTGCCATAATTCTTCATCGCTGTATGAGGCACCAAGAGTTAAGTTATGACGTAACGTTTCATTAAACAGTACGGGTTGTTGTAGTACGACTGCCATTTTTTCACGTAGTGCTTCGTAGCTCACCGCTTCAATCGGGTGATTGTTTATTAAAATATCGCCGCTGCTTTTTTGATAAATACCTAATAACAATTGAATTAAGGTCGATTTTCCGCCGCCAGAGGTTCCGACTAACGCTACTCGTTTACCTGCTGGAATATCAAGGTTTAAGCCACAAAGCACTTCTTTATCATTATCATAAGAAAAACGTAAGTTACGAATTTTAATCGCAATGGTTTGTTCATCATTAAAAGGGTTAACTGTTGCTGGTGGACGTGTTTCTTCTTCAAGTGCTAATAAGCCATTAAGACGCTGCATCGCTGCAGAAGCGCCATACCAAGCAAATTGAATCCCTAACAATTCTTGAATAGGGCCTAACATAAACCATAAGTAACTAAATACCGCTAACATTTCACCAATGGTTAAGTTACTAAATAGCACCATTAACATGGCGGCGGCGCGAAAAATTTCGAAACCAATCAGGAAGAGTAAGAAAGACACTCGTCCAGCCGCTTCTGATTGCCATGCATATTTATCGGCGCTATGGCGAATATCACTCGCATTGCCTTTTAGTTGTTCTAAAAAATCACGTTCACGGTTTGAGGCGCGTAATTGGTAAAGACCATCTAAGACTTCAATCAGACGATGTTGAAATGCCTCATAAGATTGGTTTTCTTTACGTTTAAGATTTTTAACTCGGTTGCCCATCAATTTAGAGGCATAGACCACAACTGGGTTAATAATAAGAATAAAGAGTCCGAGTTTCCAATCGAGCCATAAAAGTACACCAGCGGTGCCGACAACGGTTAATAGTCCGATAATAAAGCGGCTTAAAGTATCACCCACAAATTTATCAATCGTTTCGACATCAGTAATAAGGTGAGAGCTAATCCCGCCACTGCCACGTTCTTCATACTGCCGCATGCTTATACGTCCTAACTTATCGAGTAAGTGCTGACGTAAGTTATAGGTTATGTCTTTTGATACTAATGTAAATTGTCTGCTTTGCAGTATATTCAATGCTTGACTGAATGTGCGCATAAATACCACTAAGACTAGTACTAAAAGAATATAGCCAGTTGCATTGTGCCAAGCAGAAGGTAAAAGGGTATTAAGATAAATAATGCCTTCACCTGGTTTATGCAGTAGGACTTCATCAACCATTAAAGGCATCAGTAATGGGATCGGTACGCTGATCAATGTTGCGATAACGGCAATAATGTTCGCAACAATTAATCTTGGTTTATGTAACTTTGCTTGTAGTAGTAACCAAGACCAGTTAATCATAAGATGGTTCTTATCTTTCACGGTGAGAATAATTCCTATTATCAATAATATTGTTGCTATTCTAACGACTCTATACGGAGTAAGCTATGGAAAAGACACTCGCTTTTTACAATCGTCTCACGCAGCAAGCATTGGCATTAATTGATGGTGAAACAGATCTTATTGCTAATATGTCTAATATTAGTGCGTTATTAAAGATGGAGTTAGAACAAATTAATTGGGTTGGGTTTTATTTGCTAAAACAAGACCAATTAGTATTGGGTCCATTTCAAGGTAATCCTGCGTGTGTACGTATTCCTGTTGGGCGAGGTGTTTGCGGTACGGCTATTTCTGAAAATAAAGTTCAGCGTATTGCTGACGTGCATAGTTTTCCTGGGCATATTGCTTGTGACGCTATTAGCAATTCAGAAATCGTTATTCCGCTTACAGTGAAGGGAAAATTAATTGGTGTACTGGATATTGATAGCCCAAATTTGTCAAGATTTGACCAAAATGATGAACAAGGTCTAGTTTCTTTCGTAGAAGCACTACAAAAAGTACTCTAATTTCATGCTTTCGGTGGTTTTTCCTCGTTAGGTAATTATAATAGCAGCACTATTTCTTTTTGAACAAAGCACAAATAACGAGCAATCCTCGTTTATGTCAGGAAACTCCATGGAAAACTCTGAAAAGTTAACGAACAGTAAAGAAGTTATTGCATACATCGCTGAGCGTTTCCCTAAATGTTTCACTGTTGAAGGTGAAGCTAAGCCACTTAAAATTGGTATCTTCCAAGACCTTGCAGAGCGTCTTAATGAAGATCCAAAAGTAAGCAAGACTCAACTACGTACAGCTTTACGTCAATACACATCTTCTTGGCGTTACCTTCACGGTGTTAAAGCGGGTGTGAACCGTGTTGATCTAGATGGTAATGATTGTGATGTTCTAGAGCAAGAGCACGTTGATCATGCGCTTAAAGCTTTAGAAGAAAGTAAAGCTAAAGTACGCACTCGTCGTAAAGAGCAAGCAATTGCTAAAGCGGCTAAAGAAGGCGAAGCTAAAAAAACACGAGCAAAAACAGTTAAATCTAGTAACACTAAGCCAAAAACAGCTACTATTAAAAAGAAGCCTGTAGAGACGACACGTGTACTTAATGCTGATGAAGTAATCGTAGGCAAAAATGTTCAAGTGAACATGGGTTCAGGTAACATGCCTGCGACTATTGTTGAAATTAACAAGGACGATGTGCGAGTTCGTTTAACTAATGGTCTAGTTATGGCTGTTAAAGCGGGGCACTTGCGTTCATAAAGGAGAATGCGCGACACATGAATTGTCGATTCCGTTTCTCACTGATAGCTGCTGGCATGATGCTAGCAGCTTCGGTTCAAGCCGCTGAGGCTAAGTATTCATCAAGTGATGTGCCGCATCTTGCACCTGAAAAACAGCATGCAACGGCGAGCACAAGAGTAGCTTCGCGTTATACGCGTTCTCACTATAAGCACTTTGCACTTGATGATCAGTTTTCTGGACAAGTATTCAATCGTTATATTGAAATGCTTGATTATAATAAAAGCTTTCTTAACGCTACAGATGTCGAACAGTTTGGTAAATGGAAGAACCAGTTAGATGATCAACTGAAATCAGGGAATACATCAGCTGCGTTTGATATTTTTAATAAAGTCCTTCAACGTCGTTTTGAACGGTATCAATTTGCGCTTGTGCAACTAGATACTGAAATAAAATTCGATGATAAAGATGATTTTGTTATTGATCGTTCAGAGCTTGAATGGCCAAAAGACAATACTGAACTGAATGAGATTTGGCGACAACGAGTTAAATACGATGCGCTAAATCTTAAACTGGCAGGAAAGAAGTGGCCTGAAATTCAAAAGACGCTAACTAAACGCTATAACAATGCGATTAAACGTCTAACACAAACACACAGTGAAGATGTATTTCAGTTGTATATGAATGCTTTTTCACGTGAAGTCGATCCACATACAAGTTACTTATCGCCACGTAATGCTGAACAATTTCAGGCAGAGATGAATCTGTCATTAGAAGGAATTGGGGCAGTATTGCAGGTTGAAGATGACTATACCAAAATTCGTTCTTTAGTGGCTGGTGGTCCAGCTGCGAGTTCGAAAAAAATTGCAGCAGGTGATCGTGTCATTGGCGTAGGTCAAGATGGCAAGAAAATTGTTGATGTTATTGGTTGGCGTCTTGACGATGTTGTGCAGTTAATCAAAGGGCCGAAAGGCAGTAAGGTTATTCTGGATATACTACCTGAAGGCAATAATGCAAAGAGTTACACTGTCACTATTGTACGCGACAAGATCCGTCTTGAAGATCGTGCAGCGAAGTCGGAAGTGAAAACTATCGATGGTAAAAAAATAGGTGTACTTGAAATTCCAAGCTTTTATGTGGGCTTATCGAAAGATACCAAAAAAGAACTGGTTAAATTGAATGACCAGAATGTTGATGGTGTTGTGATCGACTTACGTAATAATGGTGGTGGTGCTTTAACTGAAGCGACAGCATTAACGGGATTATTCATTTCGAGTGGTCCGGTTGTGCAAGTACGAGACAGTTATGGCCGAATTAAAGTTAATGGTGATTCAGATGATCAAATTTCTTTTGATGGACCATTGACGGTATTAGTTAACCGCTATAGCGCATCAGCGTCAGAGATTTTTGCTGCCGCGATGCAAGATTACGGACGTGCCATTGTTTTAGGTGAGCAATCTTTTGGTAAAGGTACGGTGCAACAACACCGGTCATTAAATCATCTCTATGATTTATTTGATAAACCATTAGGTCATGTTCAATATACTATTCAAAAGTTCTACCGTATTAATGGTGGAAGTACTCAAAATCTTGGTGTTGTGCCTGATATTACTTTCCCTTCAGCGATTGATCCTGCTGATACAGGAGAGAGTGTTGAAGATAATGCATTGCCTTGGGATAGTATTAAGCCTGCAGGTTATAAGAAGTTACATGATTACAGTACGCTTGTACCGATACTGATAGCTGATCACCAAACCCGTATTAAAAATAATATGGAGTTCGGTTTTATCAATGAAGATATTATTACCTATAAAAAGGAAAAAGATATCAATACTATTTCATTGAATAAAAAGACACGTATAGCAGAACAAGATAAAGATGATAGTGATCGTTTAGCCCGCTTAAATAAACGCCAAAAAGTGTTAGGTGAAAAACCTTTCGCTGATTTGGATGCGGTACCAAAAGATTATGAAGCACCTGATGTTTATCTTGATGAAGCGGTTGCGATAACAGCTGATTTTAGTAATCAAAAACAATCGTAAGTATGATACGGAATGACATTATTTTGTTGATGTCTCTATTATTAAAGCGCTCTTAGGAG
>CAMQXY010000072.1 GCA_947039005.1 uncultured Photobacterium sp. | reverse complement strand
GATTTCATCTTCGACATGTCCATACCGCAATCACTGTGATCGCCGCTCATTTCAGACATATCCATACCACAACTGGCTTTTTGCGGTTGTACATCCAAAAGATGCTGACGTAGCTCTTGCTCAACATCTTTTGGATAAAATCGACTAAATAAAAATCCAACGGTAGCAATTAAAATCAAGCCACCGATCAATTCACCCCATAAAAATGTCCAGCCCATTAACGCAACTAAGACAATGAACATCTCTACAATCAAGTTAGTACTTGAAACTAAAAATGCCATTGCGTTAGCAACAGTCGCTTTTTTGGTTAGTAAAGTATGAGACAGTGACGCAGCAGCGTATGAACATGATGATGACACCATGCCTAAAAAGGTCGTAAACCCAAGGCTAACTACCGTCGTTTTGCCTAAATGTTTTACCACACTCGAAACGGGTAACAAATTACGAATCCATGACGACAGCATTAAGCCAAACGCTAACGGCCAAAAAATTTGCCATACCATATTACCAAACGTAGAAAACAGATGGATCACCAACCCACCAATATCTTGCCCTATCATATATACCTTCCTTATATACAGTTATTAACTAATAGCAACATTGTGCAAACATTTCCCACATGTTGCCCTAAAATATAACCAATGTATTTAATGCACACTAAGTATGTATTTTCGTACATGAACTAATAGATTTCCTTCAAGCTATTGCTATTGCGAATAGTCCTAAATCATATAATTAAAGACATCAATTTCCTCCGGTAAGATGTTATTTTTAAGAAAATTGGCAATGTTGGAATGAAAAACGTAGAATCTCGCCTCCTCCCTATAGCACTAGGTGTTATAGGCTGATTTGGAATCAGACATCTAAGAGAACTGAGCAATGTTTAAACCAGAATTACTATCTCCAGCCGGTAGCCTTAAAAACATGCGTTACGCGTTTGCCTATGGTGCAGATGCTGTCTATGCAGGTCAGCCACGTTACAGTCTTCGTGTTCGTAACAATGAATTCAATCTAGACAACCTTAAAATTGGTATTGATGAAGCGCACGCGCAAGGTAAAAAGCTGTATGTGGTTTGTAATATTCAACCGCATAACTCAAAGCTTAAAACCTTTATTCGTGATTTAAAGCCGATTGTTGAGATGGGTCCTGACGCACTTATCATGTCAGATCCTGGTTTGATCATGATGGTTCGTGAAGCATTTCCTGAAGTAGTGATCCACCTTTCAGTACAAGCTAACGCTGTTAACTGGGCGACCGTTAAGTTTTGGTCAACGCAAGGTGTTGAGCGTGTGATTCTTTCTCGTGAGTTATCACTAGAAGAAATCGAAGAAATTCGTGAGCATTGCCCTGATACTGAACTAGAAATCTTTGTCCACGGTGCGCTTTGCATGGCTTACTCTGGTCGTTGTTTGTTATCTGGCTACATCAACAAACGCGATCCAAACCAAGGTACATGTACGAACTCATGCCGTTGGGAATACAAAGTAGAGAAAGCGGTTGAGAACGATTCAGGTCAAATTGTTGAAATTCAAGATGCAATCCAAATTCAAGAAGTTGAAGAACGCCCAGACAATACATTAGGTCTTGGTAAGCCAATTGATGATGTGGTATTGCTAAGTGAATCTCACCGTCCTGAAGAAAAAATGGCAGCATTTGAAGATGAGCATGGTACTTACATCATGAACTCTAAAGATCTTCGTGCGGTACAACATGTTGAGCGTCTAACCAAAATGGGCGTGCATTCACTGAAAATTGAAGGTCGTACTAAGTCTTTCTATTACTGTGCACGTACTGCGCAAGTGTACCGTAAAGCGATTGATGATGCGGTTGCAGGCAAGCCATTTGATGATTCACTACTAGGCACACTAGAAAGCCTAGCACACCGTGGTTATACCGAAGGCTTCCTTCGTCGTCATACCCATGATGCTTATCAGAATTATGATTACGGTTATTCAATTTCAGATAGCCAACAATTTGTCGGTGAGTTCACAGGTAAACGCCGTGGCGATTTAGCTGAAGTTGAAGTGAAGAACAAGTTCATTGTTGGTGACAGCCTTGAAGTAATGACACCACAAGGTAACGTTGTCTTCAAACTTGAAACCATGGAAAACCGTAAATCAGAAGTGATTGACGATGCCAAAGGTAATGGTCACTTTGTGTTTATTCCAATGCCATCAGATATGGATCTAAGTTTTGGTCTATTGATGCGTAACTTAAGTAACGGTGAAGATACCCGTAACCCACACGCACCTAAAGACGGTAAGTAAGCATTATGGCACTGCTCATTACAACTAAATGCATTAACTGTGACATGTGTGATCCTGAATGCCCCAATGAAGCAATCACCATGGGCGATGAGTTTTACGAAATTGACCCAGATCGCTGCACAGAATGTAAAGGGCACTATGATAAGCCAACCTGCCAGTCAGTTTGTCCTATCACCAATTGCATTATTATTGATCCTGAGCATATCGAATCAGATGACGAACTGCTTGAAAAGTTTGTTACCTTGCAAGGTCTTGCTTAACCTTCAATAATAAACCGTATAAAAAAAGCGCCTCTCAGTTAACTGAGCGGCGCTTTTTTGTTTAATGTATCTCTTATAGCAACTAGCAACTAGCAACTAGCAACTAGCAACTAGCAACTAGCAACTAGCAAAAGACTAGCTTTTCAAAACGATATTACACATCGGTGGTAATACTTTTACGGGTTTTGGCTTCGGTTTTACTTTGGTAACAGGTTCAGTTTTCACAGGTGCTTTATAATTTGGCGACCACGAAGCAAGCTCGGTACCACAACCATCACCTTCTGGCGGCGGCGTTTGTGGCTCACAAGTGGTACTTCCTTCAGGGCAATTTAAGCGCACATGAAAATGGTAGTAATGACCAAACCACGGTCGAACTTTACTTAGCCAATCACGCTGTTTCCATTGCGTTTTACATAACTGTTGTTTGATCACGGGATGAACAAAAATACGCGCCACCCGATCATCACTTGCGGCAAGTTGGATTAATTGGGCTTGTTTGATAGTCCAATTATCAGCGTTGATCTGATATTTATTAATATCGACCATAGGTAAGGCTGAAATTGTTTTTAATGCTTGCTGCGATAATGGTTTTTCAGGTATACGTAGCCAAATATCAGCATCAAGCCCTGTTTGATGGCTCGCATGACCGGATGAGAATCGCCCCCCTCGCGGCATCGCAATATCACCCACCAACACATTACCAATTTTTAGTTGTTGTGATTGCTTCATCAATTGCTGTAAAAATACAATCATTTCACTGTGGCCATAATAACGCCCACGCTCAGAACGTATTACTTGATAGCCCTCACCTTGAAGCGGTAAGTTTTCACCACCAGCAAGACAACCATTAGCATAAGAACCAATTGAACTAGAATCGCCACTACTGGGTTGTTTGATTTTTTCCCATGGTGTCGCCATCACACTCTGGCTCATACACACGAACATCAATCCCGTTATTATCTTCCTTAACACATTACTCTTCCTTTTATGATCTGTACTGTTAATAATAACGCAACCTTCTGATGATGCAAAATTCATCCACTAAAAACAGTTTGTTCAAGGCTAATATCGACAACATATCATAGTGATTCAAACACAAATATTATTATTTTAATGTTATCATTTAAGTTAATGGTTTAATTATTTAATCACAAAAAACAACAAAAAATATAACACTATCATTCATTAACTTATGTTAGTAACTATTTATCCTTATAAAAAAAACATATTTTATAAAAATAAATTCATTATTAACGCAGCCAGTTTAATATCGACTATTAAACAAACACCAAAATCAATTATATTTGACATTTAAGATTGCACTTACTTGCATTAAAAATACAACCTTGGTGCCTACTTTGTTTTTAAATACAATACATTCGTTAGCAATACTATATTTAAAAGTAAAAAAATACGTATTAAAAACCAATTAAACAAAAAACTAACACTCTGATTAAAAAGATAATATTGAAAAATTAGTTATTAGTACTTGAAAAATAAGTTAACGTTACTTAACAACAAATAAAATAATTATCTATTTATTGCCATGCTTAACCTTTCTTTAAAAATAAAATCATCCGCTAAAAAATATTATATAAATATATTTATTATTAAAAATGGAACATGAGTAAATATAATAGAACAATCGCACCATCAAACGATAACAATTATCATTCACTACAATAAAACAGCTTATTTGATTTAAATCATAACCGCCCTATTATTCGCATTCATTAGCTATTAATCATATTTAAATAGCTATATACATACTTTAATTTTTCATTCTATTTTTCTGAATTCCTGCTGTAATAGCAGTATTTGACGACCTTATATTCACCCATATAATGACATCTTAAATTTCACCCTCTTCTTTATTTCTAATAAGGTCTTTTGAGATTGAATATAAGTAGACGTCAATTATTTAAATTGTGCGCGGGGGCAGTAGCAACAACTACAATTGCTTCGCTTGCCACAATTCCGCAAAAAGCATGGGCTCAAGCTCGTGAATTCAAATTAACCGCAGCCAAAGAAACGCGTAATACGTGTTCTTATTGTTCAGTTGGTTGTGGCACATTGCTGTATAGCACAGGTGCTACTGGCGGTAATATTAAACAAAAAGTATTCCACGTTGAAGGTGATCCCGATCATCCAGTAAGCCGTGGTGCATTATGTCCTAAAGGTGCGGGCCTAGCTGGTTTTGTAAACAGCGAACAACGTTTGAAATTCCCTGAATACCGCGCTCCAGGCTCTGATAAATGGCAACGTCTAACATGGGACGAAGCATTTAGCCGTATCGCTAAACTAATGAAACAAGACCGTGATGCTAACTTGGTAAAAACCAATGATGAAGGCACCACCGTTAACCGCTGGCTAACAACAGGCATGCTTTGTGCCTCAGCGGAAAGTAATGAAAATGGTTGGTTAACTCAGAAATTTGCCCGTGGTTTGGGTATGGTTCCTGTAGACACTCAAGCGCGTATTTGACACGGTCCAACGGTAGCAAGTCTTGCTCCAACATTTGGCCGCGGCGCGATGACCAACAACTGGGTCGATATTAAAAATGCCGACTTGATCTTAGTTATGGGCGGTAACGCAGCAGAAGCACACCCTGTAGGCTTCCGCTGGGCGATTGAAGCTCAAAAAACGAGAAACGCTGAAATCATTGTGGTTGATCCACGTTTCACGCGTACAGCAGCAGTCGCTGATCACTATGCACCGATTCGTTCAGGTGCGGATATTGCTTTCCTTTTAGGTGCGATTCGCTACCTGATTGCAAGCAGTCAAGTGAATCACGAGTATGTTAAAGCATACACAAACGCGAGCTTTATTGTACGTGATGATTACGCATTCCATGATGGTCTGTTCTCTGGCTATGACGCCGAGAAACGTCAGTACGATCGTAGCAGCTGGTTCTACCAACTTGACGATCAAGGCTATGCATTAAAGGATGAATCACTACAACATCCTCGCTGTGTATGGAACCTATTAAAAGATCACGTTGCACGTTATACCCCTGACGTTGTATCGAATATCACAGGTACGCCTGTTGATATGTTTGATCACATCTGTAAAGCACTAGGTAGCACAGCTGCGGATAACCGCGTTGCCACTATCTTATATGCGACAGGCTGGACGCAGCACTCTAAAGGCGCTGAAAACATCCGTTGTATGGCAATGATCCAGTTACTACTGGGTAACATGGGTATGGCTGGCGGCGGTGTTAACGCCCTACGTGGTCACTCTAACATTCAAGGTATTACTGACCTTGGCTTGTTAGCACAAAGTCTACCGGGTTACTTAAAACTGCCATCTGATAAAGATGTGGATTTAGCCGCTCACCTTAAGCACCACACACCAGTGGCACTTGAAGCGGATCAAACCAACTACTGGCAGCATTACCCTGCATTCTTCGTGTCATTACTGAAGTCTTTCTACGGCAAAAATGCAACGGCTGAGAATAACTTTGGCTACGATATGATGCCGAAGTGGGATCAAGGCTACGACATGTTGCGCGTGTTCGAGATGATGAACAAAGGTGAAATGAATGGCTATATCTGCCAAGGTTTCAACCCTGTTGCTTCAATGTCGAACAAGCAAAAAACATTAGATGCTTTATCTAAGCTGAAATACTTAGTGGTTGTCGATCCACTTGCAACTGAGACTTCTACGTTCTGGCAGAATAAACCTAACGTCAATGAAGTTGATACAGCAAGCATTGATACTGAAGTATTCCGTTTACCTTGTGCATGTTTTGCTGAAGAAGATGGCACTATCGTAAGTTCAGCGCGCTGGTTACAGTGGCACTGGAAAGCTGCCGATATGCCAGGAGAAGCCAAAGGTGATGCTGAGATCTTAGCGGGTATCTTCTTGAAGATGCGCGATATGTACCAACAAAATGGTGGTACATACCCAGATCCGATCCTATCTCTTGACTGGAACTACGCGATCCCTGCTGCGCCAAATACCAAAGAATTAGCCCAAGAACTTAACGGTAAAGACGCTAACGGTAAGCAACTATCAAGCTTTAGCAAACTAAAAGCGGATGGTTCGACTAATGCTGCTTGTTGGTTATACACCGGTAGTTGGACTGAAGCAGGTAACCAAACTGCACGTCGCGATAACAGCGATCCTTCTGGTTTAGGTATTGCTCCTAACTGGGCATGGTCTTGGCCTGCAAACCGTCGTGTATTGTACAACCGTGCATCAACACGTCCAGACGGTAGCCCATGGGATAAAGCACGTACTTTAGTTGAATGGAATGGTAACAAGTGGGTTGGTCCAGATGTGCCTGACTTTAACGCTAAATTGCCACCATCAAGCAATGCGGGTCCATTTATCATGCAACCTGAAGGCGTAGGTCGTCTATTTGCACTTGATAAGATGGCTGAAGGTCCGTTCCCTGAGCACTACGAACCGTTTGAAACACCGATTGGTACTAACCCATTACATAAAAATGTGGTTTCAAACCCAGCGGCACGTTTGTTCAAAGATGATGCGGCTCAGCTAGGCACTAAAGAGGATTTCCCATTCGTGGGGACCACTTACCGTCTGACTGAACACTTCCATACATGGACAAGTCACTCTCATTTCAACGCGGTATTACAGCCTGAACAATTTGTAGAGATCGGTGTTGGTCTTGCAGAAGAGAAAGGCATTAACAATGCCGATATGATCCGTGTTTCATCTAAGCGTGGCTCCATTGTCGCTAAAGCTTATGTGTCTAAGCGTATTACGCCACTGCATGTTAACGGTCAAGCTGTTCACACTGTTGGTATTCCTATTCACTGGGGCTACGAAGGCGATACTAAGCCGGGTTACCTTGCGAATACGTTATCGCCATGTGTCGGTGACGCTAACTCACAAACGCCTGAATACAAGGCATTTTTGGTTAACGTAGAGAAGGTGAAGTAAACCATGGGTATGGAATCACAGAATATTATTCGTAGTTCTGCTACATCGTCGTTTACTCCATCACCTGATGCGCGTGAGCGTCAAATTCAGGTAACAAAGTTAATCGATGTGACGTGCTGTACGGGCTGTAAAGGCTGTATGGATGCCTGTAGTGAGTGGAACAATTTACGCGGAAAAGTAGGTACTTTTGAAGGTTCTTACCAAAATCCGCCTAATACGACTGCTGAAACTTGGACCACTATCCACTTCAAAGAAATTGAAGAAGATAACAAATTCAAGTGGCTATTTAGCAAGCATAGTTGCATGCACTGTTCAGATCCTGGCTGCTTAAAAGCCTGTCCTGAACCTGGCGCTATCGTGCAGTATGAAAACGGTGTTGTCGATTTCAACTCGGAAAAATGTGTCGGTTGCGGTTACTGTATCGCAGGCTGTCCATTTGATATTCCGCGTATGAACCCAGTTGATAACCGCGTTTACAAATGTACGTTATGCCTTGATCGCCTTCAGGCTGGTCAAGTACCGTCATGTGCAAAAACCTGTCCAACAGGCGCACTGCGTTTTGGTCCTCGTGACGAAATTCTTGAGTATGCCAATCAACGTGTTATTGCACTACAAGCAAAAGGCCATAAAAAAGCCGGTATCTACAACCCACAAGGTGTTGGCGGTACACACGTAATTTACGTTCTGCACGATATCACTGATCCTGAGCGTTACGATCTACCTAAAGATCCTAAAATCAGCGAAACAGTGAAGTTATGGAAAGATGATCTCAAGCCACTAGCCGCTGCAGGTTTAGTGGGTACTTTAGCCCTTGCTGCTATTCACCGAGTAACGGTTGGTCGTAGCCGTGTGGCTGAAGATGAAGGAGATGAGAAATGAGTTTGAACCAAACAATTTTACGTCATAAACCTTTAGATCGTGTGGTGCATTGGACGGTTGCGTTAACAGGTATCTGGACTTTATTGTCTGGTCTATCTTTTATGTTTGCCCCACTGCACTTCCTTAGCTACGTCTATGGTACGCCACAACTTGCGCGCATTTTGCATCCATTTGGTGCGATTGTGATGACAGTTGGACTATTTTTCTTAGTGATCCGTTACTGGAGTCATAACCACTTTGAAAAAGGTGATCTCCAGTGGATGCTAAAAGTTAAAGATGTTTTAACTGAAAACGAAGAAAACGTACCAGAAGCAGGTCAATACAACGCAGGTCAAAAAATGCTCCTGCGTCAGTTTATTGCCTGTGGCGTATTATTGCTAGTAACGGGTCTGATTGCATGGCGCGCTTACTTTTCAGCGTATTTCAGCATCGATGTCATCCGTATCGCATTGATTGTGCATTCAATCACTGCCCTTGTGTTTGCCTTAAGTTTAATTATCCATGCCTATATGGCATATTGGGTAAAAGGCTCTATTGATGGCATGTTAGAAGGTAAGGTTTCTGCCGCTTGGGCGAAGAAACATCACCCACGCTGGTTCCGTTCTCTCTCTGACAACAAAGACCAACACTAACAACATAGCTCTAGAACGGATAAGCCTCATTGTTTATCCGTTCTTTATTTCTATACCAACCTCAGTTTACTGGGGTTGGTATTCTTATAATTGGATTCCTGCATGAGCGTTAAAATTTTAGATAAAGACACCATTATTAAACAAAAAAGTGATGGTTTTAGCCCACTGATCATTGGTCAACCGGCTACCATTTTTCATGCCCGCGCCGCACGTTTACGTCAGTTAGCACAAGACTCTTTTATGGCCGATTATCTGTTACTAGCGGGACAAATCGTGCAGCAACAAGTGCATTTAGTGGATACGTTTAATAGCGCTGTTCAACAGCAATTACACGCTAAAACCCTAATATGGCCGATTGAAATTGACAGCTCTTGGCAAGCAATTTTAGATCCAATGCTAACCCAGTTAACCTCGGCACTCCGCCCTGTTGTTAGTGATGATATCGTTAAAGTTATCGATAATATTAGCCAAATTGATCAGCAAACATTGCAGCATTATTTTCATGCCTTACAGCAAAACCAAGCTGAACGCGTACCGGCTGATATTGCGATTATCCTTTGGAGTTGTATTAATACTTTAATGAGCTTAATCGTTGCCAATACTCAATTAGAATGGCAACCAGAAGCCAATGCTAAGCAATCACATTGTCCTCTTTGTGGTGGTGCACCTGCGGCAAGTTTAATTCAAGGCAGTGGTCATCGTTACTTACATTGCAGCCAATGTGAAGCACAATGGCATCGACTACGCGCTGAATGTACCCAATGTGGTGACGGCGAAAATATTCAACTACAAAGTGAATCTCTAGAAGATAGCGTCCGCGCTGAAACCTGTAGCCATTGTCAAAGCTACCTAAAGATGTTGGTCCTTGAAAAGAACCCACAATTAGATCCTATTGCCGATGATCTTGCGACCCTAGTACTTGATCAAAAACTGAGCCAAATGGAATTCTATCGCAGTGGCTTCAACCCTTTCTTACTGCCTCTCGCTCAATAACGCTTTAGAGTAACGCTATGATTATTGCTACAGCTGGCCATGTCGATCATGGTAAAACCAAACTGTTACACGCCCTGACTGGGATCAATGCCGATCGACTGCCAGAAGAGCAACAACGCGGGCTCACTATTGATTTAGGCTATGCGTTTATGGCTTACCACTCAGCAAAATCTAACCAACAACAACGGTTAGGTTTTATTGATGTCCCCGGCCATGAAAAATTCTTATCCAATATGCTCGCTGGCGTAGGCACCGCCCATCACGCAATGCTGATTGTGGCAGGTGATGAAGGCATGATGCCGCAAAGCTATGAGCACCTGACTATTTTGCGCTTATTAGCCATGGATAGTCTGACGGTGGTGATCACAAAATCTGACCTCACTAGCGTTGAACAACAACAGCAACTCGAAGCAACATTAAGCCAATTATTGTTTCAATATGGCTTTACTCAAGCGACTATTTTTCACTGTTCCGCGCACACTAATGACGGTATTAATGCACTCAAGCAACACCTGATTGAGCTTGCCGACAATGAACAACAGCATGATAATACGCTGAATTTTAAACTCGCTATCGACCGTGCTTTTCACGTTAAAGGCTCAGGTTTAGTCGTAACAGGAACTGCATTAAACGGTCAGATTAACGTTGGTGATAGCTTGTGTTTAGTCAGCCATAGCAATCTTAAAAAAGGCCATAGCCAGCCCCATATTGTGCGAGTGAAAAGCATTCATGCTCAAGGGCAAGCAACAGAATCTGCCACAGCAAATCAACGGGTCGCACTCAATATTAGCGGTGATATAGATAAAGCGAGCTTAAACCGTGGTGATTGGTTATTACACACAGCACCAACAACGATAATCAAACGGATCACAGTCAAATTAACCGCCAACCATCTGATTAAGCATTGGCAAAATATTCAAGTGTTCCATGCCGCTACTCACACCACTGGTCGCATTGCATTATTAGAAGATAAGCAATTAGCACTAGGTGAGACAGCCCTTGCTGAAATTACCCTTGATACGCCATTGTGTTTAACTGAGCAAGATCGATTATTACTGCGCGATCCCGCCCAAAAAATCAATCTTGGCAGTGCGATTGTGATTGATCTGCTGCCGCCTAATCGTGGCAAACGAACACCGCAGCGACTTGACTATCTTAACCAACGAGCAAGTCTCAATTTGCTCAATGACATTATTGCCTTTAAGCTTCAACATGCTCCGCAATCACGCCAACAACTGCTTGAACAACATCAATGCCACACTGAAGTTATTAGTCAGCTATTAGCCTCTAATACAGCCATAGAGCAATATGGCGATTACCTTTGCTATGACAGTTACCAGCAGGCGCTACAACAACACATTATCGCCACACTAGAGCAATATCATCAACAGGCGCAAGATACTCTCGGTGTCGGTAAAGATCGTTTATATCGCATGACAGCCTTAAATCAGCCGCAAGTTATCTTTAATGCGATTATCAACCAATTACTCAACCAACAGTTGTTAGCAAATACCCGTGGTTGGTTGCATTTAGCTACACACACATTACAGCTTACTGCAACGGAGCAACAATGGTGGCAGCAAATAGAGCAATTGATGACAACCGATCCGCAACCATGGTGGATACGCGATCTTGCATCAGCAATGGGTGAGAATGAAGAGAGTTTACGCAAGTTAGGGTATAAATTGGCGCAATTAAGCTATGTTGCCGCTATCGTAAAAGATCGCTATGTCACCCATGAATATCTAGTAAAAATGGCAACAGAAGTACGTCAACATACCGCCCAATATCAAAAACTAGAAACCGCTGAATTTAGAAACATCAGTCAGCTAGGGCGCAAGGTTGCGATTCAATTATTAGAGTATTTTGATAAGATTGGTTTTACGAAACGTAAGTTTAATTATCGCGAATTAAAAGATCAGGATTTATTGCAGGATTAACAATATATAGCAGCAAAGTGGCGGAAGAACATAGGAGTCGAACCTACCCAGGACTGCTGGCAGCCCTACCCGGATTTGAAATCCGGACGCATCACCGGATACGACGTTCTTCCTTTATTTTGAAGCTGTATTTTATTGCTTTAAGGTATAATCTGCAACCGCTATCTAACCTTGATTAAGATAGCGGTTTCTTTTATAGATCAAATGGCTAAATAAACGGCTATTTCATCTGTTGATCAAGATTTAAAATCGTTAGTGCATTGCTAACACTGGTCGCTAGCACATCAACCACGCCTGAACGTAGAGCACCTAATAAGGCAAGGGCTTTACTGTTTTCTGCCGCAGTAACGACCACAGTTGGAATATGTCGCAGTTCATCCATGGTTAAACCAATCACCCGATCGCTCATCATAGTATCAGCTTGCTTTCCTTGGCTATCAAAAAAGTCATAGCCTGCAATATCTCCAACTACCCCTTTACGAATGCGTGCTTCCACTATCTCTTGCGGAGTGAACCAACCTAATTTCACCATGTGGCTATTTTCATTCATGTCACCAACGCCAACTAACGCCACATCAGCGCGACGCGCACGATCTAAGGTTTCTTTAACGGTGCCGTTTTTCATGAATGCTTCTTTAACGATAATGTCTTCCACATAAGCAGGGGCATATAATGTTTCACTGATACCATCATATTTTTTTGCCAGCTGACGGCAAATATGATCGGCATTAATCGCATTACCAGAACGATGCGTACCACCAATTCCACACACAAAACGGCAATTACGATGTGGCACTACGCCAACATGATTGGCAATTGAGGCAATATTTCGTCCTTGTCCAACCGCCACCACCATATCATCTGATAATGTCGCCGCCAGATAACCAGAAACAAGACTTGCGACTTGTTGGCGTTGAGATTCATCGTCAGGCTGATCTAAAGCAATCAATGCTCGTTTCAGATTAAACCGTTCAATCAACTGTTGTTCTAATTTTTCACTGAATACTGGATGATATTTAACAGTGATCTCAACCACACCTTCATCACGTGCGCGGCGAAGTAAACGACCGATTTTGGCACGAGACATTCCAAAACGTTGTGATATTTCTTCCTGAGTTGCACCTTCTTGATAATAGGCAATAGCAATTTCAGTCAGCTGATCATTCTCAGCGTGATTATTATCATTATTCAAACTGCTCATCACTTTGTCCTCATATACGGGCACTTAGATCAAAAATATATTCTAACACCGTGATATCAAAACAGAGAGGTTATTCAATGATGTTCCAATATTAATAATGTATCGCTTTAAAATTAATTATCAGCTTAAACCACATCATTTTTAATCATATCGAGAAACATTCTATCTTATTGATATTAAATAAATATATTGTTTGTGCAGCTTTTAGGCCATATAAACTCAAAAGCTATTTTTATTCTTTTTATCAAAGATTTAATTCTACTTATATTTTTATCATCTTAATGACGACAGAAAAGAGACAACATTAATATAGACAATATCAGCCAATAAGAATCAGCTACCATTAAGTAATATGCTGTTATCATCTCAAACCAATTACAATGTATAAGTTATTCTAATATAAAATATACATTTTACATTGCTTTTATTATGGATTAATGTAGCGACAAATAACATAACATAGGAATACGTTTGTGAGTAAACACTTAAACTGGGTCGATTATGCCAAAGGTCTTGGTATTATATTAGTGGTATATGGACATATCACCGAAGGTATTTATAACGCAGGAATGGCAATGAATAGCCGTCTATATACTGCTATAGATACTATGATTTACAGTTTCCATATGCCTTTATTCTTCTTTTTATCTGGTTTATTTTTCACTTCATCTTTTCAAAAAAGAGGACTTAAAAATACTATCATCAATAAAGTTGATACTATTTTTTACCCATTTGTCATTTGGTCAATTCTGCAAGGTATCATTGAAGCAACATTATCTAAATATACCAATGGCCATGTAACCTATACGCAGGTATTTAGCTTACTATGGGAACCAAGAGCACAATTCTGGTTTCTTTATGTACTCTTTTTTACTTTTGTCATTGCTTGTATCTTGTTCATGAAAAATCGTAGCACTAAACAAATGGCGTTAGTTGCTGGCTTTTTCTCTATTGTTTATATATTCCAAAGTCACCTTCCACAAGTACACATTTTCACTATGGGTTATGCGCATATTGCATTCTTCTTTATCGGCGTACTTGTTATTCAATTAGACTGTATTAATAAACTTAATAATATTAAAGCATTTATCGCAATACTTGCTCTCTTTATTGTTAGTGAATATTGGTTTGCTGTTATTGAGGGCTTTGGTCGTCTAGATAGAGGATTTTGTTCCTTCATTATTGCAACAATTGGTATTAGCTTTATAGTTACATTATCAATGCAACTATCAAAATTAAATATTCGCTTACTCGCTTATATTGGTGAATCATCACTTTATATCTATTTACTGCATGTTTTAATTGGCAGCGGTATCCGAATTATATTACAAAAAGTATTCCATGTTGAATCAGCAACCATTCAAATTCTTATTGGTTGTATTGCCGCGATTGGATTATCTTTAATTTTTGTTGAAATATCTAAAAAATTCCATTTATCATTTTTATTTAAAGCACCATGGACTAATGCAAGAAAATAAATAAAGCCCTCATAAAGAATGGGAATCAACCTAGATTCCCTTTTTTATCTTCATCAATCCGTTAATAATCACCTCTAAAACCCAACAAAAACATAATAAAAACCAATGAATACATAAAGATAGATAACAAGCGCTAATCATTAGCGTAGCGAGAATAGTCACATAAACGAATAGTTCACAACTTCAAACACCATATCCCCACAAACCTCAAAGCTCAAAAAACACTCAAATTAAAAACTAAAAAACCTACCTTGCTTAATTTATTTAGCTCTAACACAACAAGTATATAAATAATCATTTAAAATATTAAGAATTTCGCTCACCTTAAAAGCGGCAGTTTACAGGTATACTTCAAAGGAATATGCTATTTTGTGTAGTAATTAATAAACAAATAAATAATACACTTATGGATTCATGACATTATGCAATGAAATATCCTTCCGTTTAAAAAACAACAAAAAATATAAGTTCACAAATCAATAATGATAAAGAATATAAAAATATAATTAATAATATTTACAATAAAGATTCTGTGACTTTAATTGAAACAGCACCTGAAATAAAAAACATTGAACAAATGAAATAATTAATTATTTAAGATAAATAACTCACATCAATAATACCGTCATCGAAAGCGAGTTACCGTCAATATAACGGTGACTTTATTTTATGACATTAAAAATTAATGCGTATTAAATAAAAATTAATACACATAAAGATAATAACAATAAAACAGAGTTCTTTAATCATAGAACTAAAATAACTTCTTCTCATAATATAGACAGTTTAACCATGAATAATGAATCATCAAATTTAACATCTGAAACAAATAAACATAATAATATTTATAACCATGTTAACGATGCACCAACATTAACAACTGAACATGCTAATGCACACAATGGTATCTATGTACCTTATCTTGAAGGTAGCGGTGCTCAATTCCTGATTCCTACTGCAACCATTACTGATGTGGACAGCCAATCATTAACTAAAGCCGTTTTCACTATCACTCAAGATGTAAACCAAGACGGCCGTAATGGCTATGACTCTGCCCATGAAAACCTACTTCTTGCTGATGCTGACCATAGCAAATTTCAGTTAGTTCACTCTAATTATACTGATGGCACAGGTCTTGAAGTCGGTCGTTGGATTTTAACCGCGAAAGAAGGCACCACTGCCTCTGTGGAAGATTTCCAAGCAGCTGTACGCGCAGTTCAATATCAAAATAACGCTGAAAGCATGACGGGTCTTAACGGTCTAAAATCACTTGGCGTTGATGTTTACGATGATCATAACCTGATCAGCAATCGTCTAACCATTAAGCTTGATCCCATTAATGTAAACGATGCTCCAACATTAACGGCTGAACATGCTAATGCACACAATGGTATCTATGTACCTTATCTTGAAGGTAGCGG
>CAMQXY010000071.1 GCA_947039005.1 uncultured Photobacterium sp. | reverse complement strand
TTGCTCGCTTAGCTCAGTTGGTTAGAGTACTTGCATGACATGCAAGGTGTCACTGGTTCGAGTCCAGTAGCGAGCACCATCTTTTAGATACAACCAAGCCTGCTTTTTAGCAGGCTTTTTTGTGTCTGGATCATAACAATTGCAATCAATAACACTGGTTAGCGACAACCGATTGGTAATTAGGTAATATTTATATCAATTATAATAATTGACGATATAACGATGAAAATTACTGTTGATGGTGGCTCGTTTAAAGTATCAATTGATACTGAATTTGAAGGTTTACTCACTGAAGCTACTGCGGTTTTTGATGAAACATTAATACAAGCTAAATCAAACGATAAAGCTATCTTACGTTTTCTGCAAATCATCCTTGAACACCGTGAAAGCGATGATGCTATTGGCTATGCTGTACTCGGTTTACTTGGCTGGTATAACGCTGCAATTAATCCAGTAACAGATAAAGACATTGAATTAAACTTACCTAAAATCGTTCCGCATTTACTCAATCCAGCTGGCGATATCACCGCGACCAGCGACAATGATGCGACGACATTTACGCATTAATTTACGCGTTTATATTAAAAAGCCACTCATCAAGAGTGGCTTATAACCGTCGAAATATTGTTCTTAGATTAACTCAATGTAATACGCTTATAATTTTTCAATGTATCACTTTCAGAACTTTTAAATGTTTTTCCTTCACTCTGAATGAAGTACACCGGTAAATTCTGCTCATTGGCGACAATCTTCCCTTCAACAGGACCTAAACATAACATCGAGGTTGCCCAAGCATCAGTAACAATAGGATTATGACCAAATACTGAAGCAGATACTAAATCATGTGTAACAGGTGCACCCGTTCTGGTATCTAAAATATGAGAGTAGTCTTTTTTACCATCTTTAAAATTATGGTGATAAGTACCAGAAGTATTTAATGACACCCCATCTTCTGCATTAATATTAACAATCGTATAAGGTCGAATACCGTCTTTTAACGCAATAGGTTGTTCAATCGCTACCCGCCATTTTTGACCTTCAAGTTTACGACCTTTAATTTTCATATCGCCGCCAAACTCAACCAAATAATTATTAACGCCATCAGCTTCTAAAATTTTACTTAGCTGACTAATCGCATAACCCTCCCCCATTGATGATAAATCAAGTTGTAACTGAGGAATGGTTTTTCTAATCCGTAAATTCACCGGATCAATTTCAATCTTATCTATCCCAATATCTTTTTTAATCGCTGCTATTTGTTGTGCTGATGGCACATTGAGAATATCGCCTTGAAATCCCCACAACTTATACAAAGGCTGAATTGTTGGATCGTAACAACCATGACTATCTTTATTTAATTTTTTCGCTACCGACAACATATAAATGAAATCTTTAGAGGCTGGTTGCCATTGGGTTGATGTGCTGTGATTAAACTTAGAAATATAAGAATCATTACGATAAGTTGAATATTCTTTATCAATCGCTGCCAGCTTTTTATTAAACTGTTCAGTTACCTTCGCAACAGGCACATCCTGTTTTGACCAATATGTCACATGATAAGTAGTGCCTTCAGCAAAACCGGAGATCTTTTGCAATTTTGGAGCCTGACTACAACCCGATAACAGAACAATGGCAGATAACGACAATGCGGTAGCATAGCTTAGCTTTGACAATAACTTTGGCGAATGGGTGAACATAAAACGACCTTACCTATCTAAATAATGGTCAAAGTCTAACAATTGCAACCAATCAATACCAGAAAGATACCGCTAGAGAATACCTCACTCTGTTATGGCTATTTTTAGCCTATAGAATAATCTGCTGTTTTTACCTATCTTTAAATTGTCTTAAAACCATCTTATTTATGTCGTGAAACTGTCATTTTTTTGTCATTAACCCCTGTTGTAATTGCTGAAAATTACTTTCATAGCAAAGGTTAATGTGACTATGTTAATTAAATCTCTAGCAGCAATCATGATTTCAGCAACACTTTCATCAACAGCACAATCTGCTGAAATTAAAAATGTCATTTTAATGATTGGCGATGGTATGGGACCACAACAAGTCGGCTTATTAGAAAGCTATGCCAATCTCGCACCTAATTCTATTTATAATGGCGATAAAACAGCATTATACAAGTTGGCACAACAAGGTGTCATTGGTGCATCACTTACCCATCCTAATGATGCTATCGTGGTTGACTCAGCCTGCTCTGCAACGATGTTAGCGACAGGGGTTATAACGGGATCAGAAGTTATCGGCATCGATGCTGATGGTAACAGTGTTGAAACAGTATTAGAAAAAGCAAAACGTATGGGTAAAGCCACAGGGTTAGTCTCAGATACCCGTATGACTCATGCAACCCCAGCAGCTTTTGCCTCTCATCAGCCTCATCGTTCACTTGAAAATGAGATTGCTTCTGATTTATTAGCCGCTAATGTTGATGTTATGCTATCGGGAGGATTCGGTTATTGGATCCCACAATCAGCCGATAAGACAACCGCTATCTCAGAGCAATTACCTTCATTATCAGCAACAAAAATGTCTTTAAAATCAAAGCGAAAAGATGAACGTAATTTACTCTTAGAAGCCCAACAACAAGGTTATACGTTAGCGTTTAACAAAGACATGCTACAACAATCACAACCGGATAAGTTATTAGGATTATTTGCCAATTCAGGAATGAATGATGGTATTCAAAACAGTGCAAGTCTCAATGATCCGCAGCGCACACAGCCAACACTAAAAGAAATGACAGATAAAGCCCTGAATATTCTATCAAAAGATAAAGATGGTTTTTTCTTAATGGTGGAAGGCGGTCAAATTGATTGGGCAGGACACAGTAATGATGCGGGCACCATGCTCCATGAGATGATTAAATTTGATCAAGCTATTGAATCCGTTTATCAGTGGGCACAAGGTCGTGATGATACGTTAATTATTGTTACTGCAGATCATGAAACAGGATCATTTGGTTTCAGTTATTCTGGTTCTCAAATACCACAACCACAAAAACGCAGTGGTGATGCTTTTAAAAATCAAGATTATGCACCTAACTTTAATTTTGGTGCGTTTACTATTTTAGATGATCTTTATAATCAAAAAATGAGTTATACCACAATGCTAGCCACATTAACTGAATTAAATAAAGACCAACAAACACCACAAAATTTAGCGAATATCATTAATAAAAACAGTGAATTTCCAATTACAGAAGCACAAGCAGCAGCAATATTAAAAGATAAAGTAAATCCTTATCACAAAGATAATCACAGCTCTCTATCAGCAACAGATATTCCTGCAATTCACGATTTTGATGCTTTTTATCCTTATAACGACCGTGCTAATCTTATTGCTCGCGCTCAAGCAACCCAACAAAATATTGTCTGGGGAACAGGTACTCACACCCATACTCCAGTGAATGTGTTTGCATGGGGACCTGCAGCAACAATTTTACCCATATCTAAAATCATGCATCACTCACAATTAGGTGAGTACATCAAAAACCAAGTTAAATAACCTTTATAATCTTTGATGATATCTAAAATCACCTCAATGGCATTGGATATAACCCTTGTCACGGAGGTGGTTTTTATTGATACTCAATATATAGTCGCTCAATAATAAACCTTTGATAGCTCACTTCATTCTTTGACATCCTCCCTATAAATGAGGCGGTTTTACGCCTAACTAATAAAAATAAAATCCATCTTAAATAACCTCGATAATTCTTTAACTTAGCACGCTAATCCCCTAATTTATCCCCCAAATACATAATAAAAGCACGTTTCATTCACTATACTAAATTCTGGTTACCATTTTTGATAATCAATATGTCATTATTGTCTATATACCCATATAGGCTACAGGCTCTAAAATGCTACTCTTTTTCTTTTTAAACCCGCACTTCTTGCTGTTTTAGAACACATTTTGCGGACTTACCAGAGGGCCTTTAATGGGCGATATCGCAAAATCTGCTGCAAAGTTAAGCGTTTTCTCGATAATTATGATCACGATAACCTCGGTGGATAGTATCCGTAATTTACCGGGAGCAGCACTCTTTGGCAGCCATGCTATTTCTTTTTTCATGCTTGCAGGTTTATGCTTCTTTGTACCAACAGCATTAGTATGTGCTGAAATGAGCACAACCTACCCTAAACAAGGTGGGGTTTACCTTTGGGGTAAAGAAACATTAGGTCATAACTTTGGTTTTGTGACGGTATGGTATCAATATGCTGAAAATATTGTTTATTATCCACCATTGATCTCATTTATTGTCGCCACTGGCACTTACCCATTTTTCCCACACCTAGCAGAAAATAATATTTTCATGTTAGTGATGATCAATGTCATCTTCTGGGCACTTACCTTAGTTAATATCTTTGGCTTACGTCTATCATCATTAATTACTAATGTTTTTGGCATGATTGGTCTTATTTTTCCTATCTTGCTAATTATTGCATTAGGTGGCTATTGGACATACACCAACCCAGAAGCATCACACATATCATTACGCCATGTTTCAGATTGGTTACCTGATTTTTCACAAAGTGGTATGGGTGCGAGTTTTACTGCGGTTGTTTTATCGTTAACGGGTATTGAAATTACGACAGCCTATGCAAATGAAGTTAGGAATCCACAAAAAGCTTATCCAAAAGCACTCTTAATTTCGACAATCATGATTTTACTGTCACTTACTGCCTGTTCATTATCTATCGCAGCAGTAGTTTCACATAACAATTCAAGTTTAAGTGAAGGGATTATTCTGGCATTTAAAACCTTCTTTGAAGATATGAATCTGCCATTTTTATTACCTGTAATTGCACTTGCTATTGTTTTTGGTAGCCTTGCCAGCTTAAATAATTGGATCATTGCACCAACCAAAAGTTTGCACGTTGCTGCTAAAGATAAGTTTCTACCTCTTCGTTTATCAAAAGAAAATCGCAATAAAGCACCAGTACCATTATTAATCCTACAAGGAGCTATCGTAAGCTTATTATCGTTAGTCTTTGTATTAGTACCTAACGTCAACCAAGGTATGTGGTTACTGAATATTCTTATGACTCAGCTTTATATGGTGATGTACATCTGTATCTTCATTAGCTTCTTAGCTTCACGTCGTAAACATCACCATATTTATCGCCCTTTCCGCGTACCAGGTGGAAAATTCGGAATGGTTATCGCTTCGACGCTTGGATTAATAAGTTGTTTTGTGACTATTTTTGTTTCTTTTGATGTACCATCAAGTATTAATAAAAGTACAGCGGCTATTGCATTAATTTCCGGGTTTATTATTTTTAGCCTCCCAGCTATTGCAGCCATTATGTATCGTAAAAAACAATTACAAGAAGCTACATCATAGTTATTACGACATGATGTAATGAAAAAAGCCGCCGCATTCAAAATGCGGCGGCTTTTTAGTATAAATAGCCATCTGACCATGTGGTCTTAATTGTTATTATTATTGAGCTAAACGTACGTGATCAACATCAATTTGAGTATGGTTAAGCTCTTTATCAATTTCACCTTGAATAGTGATTTTTGTGTTTGGCGTAGCTTGTAGACCGAACCACTTATCATGATCAATTTCAACGGTTATCGTACCGCTACCATCGGTAAACGTATACTGCTCACCACCTAATGATGATGTAATATAACCCGTTAATGTCACTGGCTTTTCATCACTAAACACACCAGCATCAACGACGCCTTTAACTGTATTAATACCATGTGTAGGACCAGAGAAACCTTGTTGTTGTGGTTGAGCACCTTGATTAACAACTTGGTTATTAGCAAATGCAGCCGTTGATGTCATTGCCGCTAGTAACGTAACAAGTAAAATTGATTTTTTCATTATTTAATCACTTCTTAATATAAAGCAAATATAGATCATTGAGTAAACGTTAAATATACGCACTCACAAATAATTAGTTTTATTGCGTATTAGAAAAAATAGGTCGTATTAACTGTCACGTTACCGCCATTTGCAGTACTGTCGACATAGTACTCCATTGCCGCACCAATATTGATATTACGGTAAACGTTATAATCAATACCAATACTTGCAATTACACCAAATTCACTATTATTTTTACTTTCACCACCTAAGCGTGGTTTATTAAATTCAAGATCATCATTTAATACATTTTCATATTCATCTTGAGACGATGATGAATAATCATATTGTGTATAAGTAATACCTGCACCTGCTTTTAATTGTACTTTTTCAGTCAGCGCATAGAAATAAACAGGCTTAACGATAAACTGTTTAGCATTAATATCAGCTTCCCACTCTCTTTCGTGAGTAAAACTATTATTGTTAACTAACGGTAAATGCTGACTGGTTGAGCCTTCTAATTCAAACTGCTTATAACCCAACTCAATACCGATATTATTACTACGATAGCCCACAAAGCCACCAAACGTTGTCGATGAGTTACTTGGCGTTACAGTTTTAGCATCGGCAACAAAGTGAGTGCTAAAATCATGGTTAATTGATGCAGCACCAACTTCAAGACCAACATATGGGCCTGCAAATACTGGCGAACATAATAAAGCTAACGGTAATAATAATTTATTGTTCATGGTGTTATAAGCATCCAAAGCTCTTTCGTTGGAGTAACTTTATAACCGCAAGCGTGAAGAGATCGTGAAGAAAGTGATGAACAACAAAAATATATGTAAATAATATAAGAAAAACACCATCATAAAGAGAGCAATATCACACTTTACTCTCTTACATTTACCCTACTAACCCCAATGTCACCGCGCCAATATAACAACTCGCTCGACATAAACCACAGCCATTACAAAGACGGCTGTCTAATTGTGGTTGTTGGTTGTTATTAATCGTTAATGCTTGTTGTGGGCACTGTGCAACACACATTTGACATTGTCCTGATACACGATTGAGGCACCCAGCACTAAATAATGGTCGATATTCTGTATCTGCTTTTTCTGCTGATAATGCCTTTGTTGGGCATACTTGTTGGCACTGTCCACATTGACTGCAATGATTATAATCAAGGTTTAGCTGCGGTTTATTATCACTGCCCCACTCAATAACTTGCTGCGGGCATATCTGCTCACACGCTTTACAGCTGTTACAAAGCGCAACAAATAAAGCCTCATCCAATGCTGTTGGCGGACGCGCAACAGTACGAATCACAGTCATCTGTTGTTGGGGCTGGCTTTTCTTTACTCCGCCAAATAAACCACGAAATAGCCCACGACGACTAACATGATAGTGTTCTAAACAACTACGGTAATAACGCTCGTCGCGGTCTGCCATTAAAAATAAACCTTCATCTCAACCGGTGTTAGCGCTAATTCTTGTTGTACATAGCGTAACCACTGTTGTGTCGTTATAGCAAGATATTGGTATGTCTGCGTTTGTGCATTCTTTGCCACCAGTTCTAGGTAACGATAACACCAAGGCAATAAATGTTGTTCTAGCAGTACTCTTGCCGCAGCGTGATCATGGTGTTGTTCAATCAAGTTCACTAACGCCAATAACATTAGCCCAAATTGATCTTCAGGCTCACGCATTCCAGTATCTAATGCCATTTGATGTTGTACTAAAAACTCGCGATAACGTAATAATGAATCACCAAACACAACGTGCTCGCGATCTAAATATACCGAGCCCCACGGTGGAGCTGACATCACATCCATACCTTCAAATAATTGCTGAAAATCTGTCGCTAACGCGGAGTCACCATCAATTGCCATTCGCTGGGCTAATCCAGCAAACAAGCTTTCATCATCACTCTCACTCATTGCATTTACGAGTTCAAAGTTATTCGTATGTGTTAACGGATAATAAAAAAGACAACCAAACACACGAGCTAAAATTGTTATTTGTTCCATCAGCGCTTACTCACTCAATTTTTTGCAAAAGATAACGTAAATACAAAAAAAGTAAATTGTTCTATGACAAATTAACAAGATTAATAATAAAACAAAAAAGAATAAATACATTAAAATCAATAATTTATACCAATAAGGAATACATTAAATCGTGACTTCTGTCACAACTTAATTGAAATCCACATAATTCACACATAATCATTAATATTTATTGATAAAGAGCAAAGTTATAAATGTTTTTTACCGACATTATCGCGAAAAAATTGCAGCACATTAAAAACACGCTGCTTAATAAAGAGAATGTCGTTTAATGAAAACAAAAATAAAGCAGTTACTCAGCCCTATTTTTACCCGTAGAGATTTTATCAAATCAAGCTCTGCGGTCGGTGGACTTGCTGTTGCAGCAAGTAGCCTGTCGTTACCGTTTAAAGCTCAAGCCTCACAACCGATTGCTAATGAGAAAAAAGAAAAAATCGTCTGGAGTGCCTGTACCGTTAACTGTGGTAGCCGCTGCCCATTACGCATGCATATTGTTGATGGTGAAATTAAATGGATAGACGCCGATAATACCGGAACTGACGAATATGGTGATCATCAAGTCCGTGCTTGTTTACGTGGTCGTTCAATGCGTCGTCGGGTCTATAATCCAGATCGTCTAAAATACCCAATGAAACGTATTGGTCAACGTGGCGAAGGTAAATTCAAGCGTATTAGCTGGGATGAAGCTTATGATGAGATTGCCAATAGCCTAACGCGTATCCGTAAAGATTATGGCAGTGAAGCTATTTATCTAAACTATGGTACGGGTACGCTCGGCGGTACAGTCACAAAATCATGGCCACCAGCGAGTACCCTTATTGCACGTTTAATGAATTTAACCGGTGGTTACTTAAATCATTACGGCGATTATTCTACGGCACAAATTTCCGCAGGTTTAAATTACACCTATGGTGGCTTTGCAGCGAATAACTCTTTTTCTGATCTTGAAAACACCAAATTAATTGTCCAGTTTGGTAATAACCCAGCAGAAACTCGCATGTCAGGTGGCGGTAATATTCACCACTTGATGGAAAGCAAGCAGCGTTCTAACGCCAAAATGATCATGATTGATCCACGTTACAATGACACTGCTGGCGGGCGTGAAGATCAATGGGTTCCAATTCGTCCAGGAACCGATGCAGCTTTAGTTGCTGCGATGGCACATGTAATGATCAAAGAAGACATGGTAGATCAGGCTTTCCTTGATACCTATTGTGTTGGCTATGACGCCAAAACCCTACCCGCTTCAGCACCTGCAAACTCAGATTATAAGTCTTATATTCTTGGTTTAGGCGAAGATGCAACTGAAAAAACACCACAATGGGCAGCGCCAATCACAGGTATTCCCGCTGATGTGATCATCAAACTTGCGCGTGAAATTGGCTCAACCAAACCGTGTGCTATTTACCAAGGTTGGGGATTACAACGTACCGCTAACGGTGAAATTGCTTGTCGTGCCATTGCTATGTTGTCGCTACTAACAGGCAACGTTGGCATTAACGGCGGTGGTACGGGTGCGCGTGAATCAGACTACAATATTCCATTTGTACGTTTTCCTATTCCAGCTAACCCTGTAAAAACAGCTATTTCAATGTTCTTATGGACTGATGCCATTGTACGCGGACCCGAAATGACCGCTAAACGCGATGGTGTTCGTGGTAAAGATAAACTTGATATGCCAATTAAGTTTATTTGGAACTACGCAGGTAACTGTTTGATTAACCAGCACTCAGACATTAACCGTACCCACGATATTCTGCAAGATGACAGCGCTTGTGAAATGATTGTGGTGATTGATAATCACATGACATCATCAGCTAAATATGCCGATATCTTATTGCCCGATCTTACTACCTCTGAGCAAGCTGATTTCTGTATGGATGCCAAAGCGTCAAACATGCCGTATTTCATCTATGCCGATCAAGCCATTAAACCGCAATTTGAAACCCGTGGTATTTACCAAATTTGTAGCGATTTAGCTAAGCGTTTAGGTGTAGAACAAGCCTTTACGGAAGGTCGCGATCAAGAAGGTTGGCTACGTCATTTGTATCAGCTAACCCGTGAAGGTGATGCTAGCCTACCTGATTTCGACACGATGCGTGAACAAGGCATTATTAAACGTCGCGATCCTAATGGTCACTTTGTAGCGTATAAAGCATTCCGTGACGATCCACAAAACAATCCATTAAACACCCCATCAGGTAAAATTGAGATTTACTCAGAACGCCTTGCCACTATCGCTAATGAATGGGAACTCGCTGAAGGCGATATTATTCACCCACTGCCGATTTACGCTACAACGCCAGAAGGTTGGAATGATCCAAAACGTCAGCAATTTCCATTGCAGCTAACCGGTTTCCACTATAAAGCGCGCTGTCACTCAACCTATGGCAACGTCGATATTATTAAAGAAGCTGCCCGCCAAGAAATGTGGATCAATCCCATGGATGCCGAACAACGTGGTATCGCCAATGGTGATGTTATTCGTATTTTCAACGACCGTGGCGAGTTACACATTAATGCCAAAGTCACACCGCGCATGATGCCAGGTGTGGTTGCAATGGGAGAAGGTGCTTGGTATGCCCCTGATGGTCAGAAAGTCGACCACGGTGGTTGTATTAACGTATTAACAACCCAACGCCCAAGCCCTCTCGCAAAAGGCAACCCGCAACACACCAACTTGGTTGAAGTACAACTGGTTAATAAGGCATAAGGTTAGATCATGAAACAATACGGCTTTTATATCGATTCAAGTAAATGCACTGGTTGTAAAACCTGCCAGTTATCCTGTAAAGACAACAAAGACTTGGATGTTGGCGTTAACTACCGCCGAGTGTATGAATATGCGGGCGGAAATTGGGTAAAAGAAGGCGATACTTTCCGCCAAGATGTGTTCTCTTACTATTTATCTATTGCCTGTAATCACTGTGATGAGCCTGCGTGTACCAAAGTATGCCCATCAGGTGCGATGCACAAACGTGAACAAGATGGCTTAGTAGTTGTAAATGAAGATATTTGTATTGGTTGTAAATATTGCACCATGGCGTGTCCTTATGGCGCACCACAATACAACGAAGCCAAAGGTCATATGACAAAATGTGATGGCTGTTTTGAACGTGTAGAGCAAGGTCTTGATCCTGTTTGTGTCGGATCGTGTCCACTGCGTGCGTTGGAATTTGGTGATATTACTGAACTACGGGCGAAATATGGTACTAACGCTGATGTTGCACCGTTACCGCCATCATCACACACCAAACCCAATCTTGTTATCAAAGCAAACCGTCATGCTCGCCCTTGTGGTGACAAAACGGGTTTCTTAGCAAATCCTACGGAGGTTTAATATGGCTTGGCATGAATGGCCGCTAATTGTATTTACAGTATTAGCGCAAACAGCAGTCGGTGCTTATCTCTTATTAGGCAGCGTTATTTTACGTAATACCCTAACCACAGAGGTCAGCGATCGCTTGCACAAAGCGATGTTTTTCATTTGGGTTTTAATGGGGCTTGGGTTTATGGCATCGACCATGCACCTTGGTAGTCCATTACGGGCGCTTAATGCCTTAAATCAAGTGGGAAGCTCATGGTTATCAAATGAAATCTTCACAGGCAGCCTATTCTTTGCCTTAGGAGGAAGTTATTGGCTGTTAGCGCTATTAAAACTAGGAACTATCGCACTGCGTAAAGTGATCTTAGTGCTGGGCATGCTAGTGGGTATCACCTTTATCTATTCAATGATCATGGTGTATTTAATTAGCACAGTACCAACATGGGATACTCTGTACACGCCGTTAGCGTTTGTATTAACGACCTTATTATCAGGATTTATTTTTGGTCATTTATTACTAACGATTGCCAAACACCATAATGCAAATATGGATAACGCATTGCCATTAATTGGGGCTATTTTTGCTGCGATATATGTCGTGGTTGTTATTGCTCAAATTATTGATTTGCATAGCACAGAATCCGCATTAGGCTCAGCAATGGATATCATTCCTAACCTAATGCAATTACAAGTTATACGCATCATATTATTATTTGCTGCTATTATTTGCTGGTTTATTCCTCGTCTAATTAAAGCGCGACCAACTCTGCTCACCATGCTATTAAGTATAATGTTTATTATATTCGCTGAACTTATCGGCCGTGGCATTTTTTATGGGCTGCATATGACAGTAGGCGTCTAATCTAGCCTCTGCCATATACGCTATTCGTTAGAGAAAAAGGCCTTCAGCATGCTGTAAGGCCTTTTTTATTGGTTTGCTCCGTCCTGAAATGTGTTCACAAATTTAGGACGTTAAAATAGAAAATCAGTTAGCTAGCATCAACTATTGGCTTAGGCAATACCGCCTCGCTGCTATCCATTGGACGCAGATAGTTTTCCCAAACCGTTAATGTCCGTTGTTGAGTTAATGCAAGTTTACAAGATAACGTCATCACGCCACGAATAGTGCCTTGTTGCCATTGTGTATACACCGCATTACATTCAGCCTGTCGATATTGTAACCATTGCTTTTGTGCTGTTTGTATTGCATCAACAAGCGCTTTATCAGTGCTATTTTGTTGAATACTCTTCGTTAAATAGACCTGTAATTGTTGATCAGCTGCATCAAATTTATCTGCCGCACATTGGTTTATTTCAAGCGTAGAATAAGCATCATCACAATTTATCTTTGTTGTTGGTGTTGTCGCCATTGCTAAACCAGGGACTAATAACACACTTATCATCCATAACTTTTTCATCTATATCCTCGGTCTATTTTGTTTTCGTTATTATTTGTCTATTTTTAAACTATCTCTTTATTATTAATACGCTAGGTAAAATTAAATCATGTGGCAACACTCAATTATGATACTTTTTCAAATTTAATAAATTATTTAACTAAAATGTGGATTTTATATTTTCACATGCGAGTTATAATGAAGTATGAAGTGGCCTCATAGGCGATTCACCCTATTTGGCGGACTTATTTATCGATTCTCATCGTAAATTCGCCTATTGTATTATTAGGAGTTTTAATGAGTATCGCAGTTCTTATCTTTTTAGTTATTCTGAATGGCTGGTTTGCTATGTCAGAAATAGCGTTAGTCACATCACGAAAAAACCGTCTCCAAGTCTTTGCTGATGATGGTGATCCCGGTGCAATCACCGCCCTGAAATTAGCCAATAAACCCACCACCTTTTTATCTACAATTCAAATTGGTATTACCATTATTGGTATCCTAAACGGTGTTATTGGTGAAGCCGCTTTAGCTGGCCCTATTTCTTCATGGCTAACAAAGTTTGGTGTTCAAGCGCACACGGCATCAGTCTCAGCGACCATTATTGCCGTAGTTATTATCACCTATTTCTCAATTGTAATTGGTGAATTAATTCCTAAACGCTATGCACAAGTTAATGCTGAACCCTTAGCCCTGCGTGTGGCTCGCCCTATTGCTTTCTTATCTTTATTATCGCGCCCTTTTATTATCTTATTAGCCGGTTCAACAGAACTATTTCTGCGTATCTTTAGCAAAAGTACTAATAATAGTAACCACTTAACAGAAGAAGATATTAAAGCAATTATTAATGAAGGTTCTCAAACGGGGATTATTCACCAACAAGAACATACCATGGTGCGTAATGTTTTCCATTTTGATGATCGTAAAGTTTCATCCATGATGACACCGCGTAATGCCATTAGTTATCTTGATCTTGACCATAGTGTTGAAAGCTATCAGCAAAAATTACTCGCGAGTCCTTTTTCCTGTTTACCCGTTTGTACCCACACCATTGATGACATTAAAGGCACCATAACCGCCAAGCAATTATTACAATTTGAGCTTGATAATAATCAAGATGATCCAAAAAATATTATTGATTATGTTACTCAACCTACCTTCATTCCTGAAACATGGACAGGTACTGACCTGCTAGATATGTTTCAAGATTCAGGAACAGAAATTGCGTTTGTCGTCGATGAATATGGCGATATTCAAGGCATTGTCACGCCACGAGATGTATTAGAAGCCTTAACCGGTAAATTTAATACGCAAGATCCATCTGATATGTGGTCACAAAAAATCGATGATAACCATTGGCACCTAGATGGCTTAATTCCTATTACTGTCGTAAAAGATTTATTAGATTTAAAAAAGCTGCCTGATGAAGATCAAAACGGCTATCAAACATTAAATGGCATGTTAATGTGGATCAAAGGTGGATTACCTAAAGATGGTGACATTATTGATTGGCAACATTGGCGTTTTGAGATCCTCGCCATTGAGCACAACCGTATTGAAAAAGTCAATGTCTACCCACTAACATCATCTAAATCAAAGTAATAACGGTAACTAATGAGTATCTGCTCAAAAAAGCAGATACTCGCATCTATCTTATTGCACTCGTGACCATGCATCACGCCAATGCTGGGTTTTTCCTGGAGCATATCCTTCCAATTGACACCATGGCGTTGCAGGCCAATCGCGACAACGGTATACATTACCATTCGGGGTACGCACTTTATCGCCAGCATTGTATTTCACACCGGCACGGTAACGCGTAACCTTAAAACTATTAGGTTTAGTATAATTATTATCGTTATCGTTGTAGTTATTATCGTCATAATTATTATCGTTACCAATCAGCCGAACTAATTTCCATGGTCCCGATTCATTATTACGTTTAGGACGATCACCTTGTGTCCACCATTTAGCAACCCACAGTCGTCCAACATAACGCACGCTGTCACCTTTGTTATACACAGACTCTTTATTCCATGTCTGTCCTGGTCGCTCACTCGGTAATGTCGTTGGACGATCATTCGCGTGTGCTACCAATGAAACCGTACTCAGTGATAATGCACCTAATACACACATAACAAGCAATGCGCTTTTTTTCATAATAACCGCAATCCCTACTTACAATAGAAAAAATATGGTGAAATAGTCACCGTTTATGTTTTATAAATTATAATCGATACCAACAAATAATTAGCACACAATATTGTAAGTAAGCGTATCTGAAAATTAGTAGCCGCCAGTTTTACTATATTCAGCCTCGGCAAATTTTTCACCCTCAGCGGCAGCTGCTTGACAGGCTTGAGGATCAACATCACCCCGTTTTAGCACATAATGGGTTAATAGCTGCGCTTTTTTAGTCCGATTAAAGAACTCATGATAGCCAATATTACGGCATAATTTCCATGACGAGACACCTGCGGCATTATCAACGGTATAACTGTTTGACGGCGTACCTGCGCAACCCGTTACTGCCACAGCGATAGCCGCTACAATTATTATCTTTTTCATGTTCATCCCTATTTAGTCTTACATCAACGACAATATTATCTCTATGATGCTAAAAGATATTACTTAATATGTTGTTATCTTAGTCTACACATTGCTTCTATAACAACTGAATCTGTTTTCATCTCTCAGGCATCAATCAAATGCCTCATTATTACGCCCAATGATGGCGACTTTATGTGATTACTCTCCACCAAAAAAAAGTACAGAATCAGGATTATTTTGTGTTTGTTTTTACATTTAATGTTATCGATAACATCGGAATAAAAATTTCACTTTTACGCTAGTAATTAAACGCAAATTAGCATAACTTGCGAAGCAATATTAATACCGTGATCAGGATGCTTTTCCATGAACCATTTTCAGAGCTATTCTCAGCTCCTTCCTTGCTTTGATTGTCGTAAAAATACTGCTGAAGCAGATTTAGGTTGGTTAACACCAGCCATGTACGACAGTGTTCAGCAACAAATCACAGCAATTATCACGGGCGATGCCGCTTTTGGGGATGATCTTATCGCAATCATTACTTGTAGCCCTGAGGAAGCGCGTGACTACTTATTGTTGAATGCGTTTGGTTACTCAGAAGATGAATTAACATCAAATGGCATTGATGCAGATGATCTTAAAGAAATTGATCAAGAAATTGCGGCAAGCACAACGGCACTAGGTCAAGTGACTTTTGAGCACGAAATCGCACTGCAAGCTTGTAGCTCTTGTGAGTAATCATCGGTTATAGCGTTAAACAATAAAGCTGTTAGCCTCGCTAGCAGCTTTTTTTATCGCACTCATATATCAC
>CAMQXY010000070.1 GCA_947039005.1 uncultured Photobacterium sp. | reverse complement strand
GGAGCTTCAACAACAGGCGTTTCAACAACTGCACGTAATGGGAATACTTTACCCATTGCCAGTTCAGGCATCGCAACACCACTTAAAGCAGGTTGTGATACAACCTCTGGTAATGCTTTAGCGATTGCTGAATGATTAATAACTTCAGGTACTGACTCAGTCACAACGGCAGAGACAGGTGCTTCAATTGTTGGCTTAATGCGAGACCATACTTTGCCCATTGCCATTTCTGGTGAAGCTACACCTGATGTTGGACGTAGTGCTTTTGGTTTCTCAACAATAGAGACAACATTCACCATATCGCTAATAGTATCTGTTGCTTCAACATCCGCATTCTCAAACTCGTCTGCAACATTATAACAGCTTGGATCTTCATGCTGCTCATAATCTTGTTTCTCACCACGAGTGTCACGGATGCGACGACGGCGTTGACCGCTAGCACGTAGGTGGCGTGGTGAACGACGGTTACGACGTTGGTTGTTATCCTGCTCATTTGTTTCAGCTTGGTCATCAACAACTGGCTGATCTTGAGTCGGTGTTGTTTGTGCTTCTTTCGCAATCGTTGTACCCATTTCCATTAATGGTGATGGGTTAGTGATAGCCGTAATAGCATTCGTTTCAACAATTGGTTGAGTTACAACAGTCGTTTCTACGTTGTCAGTAAAGCGGATTTTTTTCTGTAACTGACGACGTTGACGACGTTGTTTTACTTTAACGACTTTCTCTTCGGCTTCTACTGGAGCTACTGGAGCTTCAACAATAACCGTCTCAATTGCTTTTACTTTTACTTCGTCTGATTGTTGGCGCTGTTGCTTCTGTGCTTGAATCTCTTCTTTACGAGATTGGCGTTGTTGCTCTTTCGCTTCTTCAGTACGAGGTTGTCGTTGTTGTTTTACTGGACGCTCAGTTTGAGCTTGAGGTTGACGGTTTTTGTCCGTGCGCTCGTTACGTTCATTGCGACGACGAGGTTGTTGACGTTGCTCGTTGTTGCGATCTTGGCGTTCAGCGTTGTTGCCTTGATCACTCTCTTGGTTGTTACTATTACTGCGAGTGTTATCGCGATTACCTTGACGGTCATTACGACGATTATCAGGACGACGGTTGTTGTTATTATTACGACGATTGTTATTTGATTGATCTTTTACTGGCGCTTCAACATCTTGCTTAACGGTTGCAGGTTGTTCTGTACCGTTATTAAAGAAAGAGGTAATCGCAGCAAAAATACGAGTAAAGATACTCGGTGCTTGAGCAATAACAGTTTGTGCTTTAGTAATCGGTTGTACTTCTGGTGCCGTTACTACAGGCGCAGCTTGTTTTGGTGCAGCAAAACCGTGCAGAACAGGCTCTTCACGTTTTTTAGCAGTACGCTCTTGTTGTGGCGCTTCAATAGCTTCAGCTTCTTTTAATGCATCAATAGCACTAGGAAGATGGTATGAAAGCGTCTCTTGCTCTTCACCTTCACGAATACGTAACACTTCAAAGTGTGGCGTTTCCATGTCAGCATTTGGCACGATAACAACATGCACATTATGATATTTCTCAATATGCTGTACAGCGGGACGCTTTTCGTTCAGTAAATAAGAGGCAACAGGTACAGGTACAATTGCTAATACTTGTGAACTGTTATCTTTTAATGCTTCTTCTTCAATTAAACGGAGGATAGAGAGTGAAAGTGATTCGTTATCACGAACAACACCCGTACCTGTACAACGTGGACAAACATGATGGCTTGCTTCAGCAAGAGAAGGACTCAAGCGTTGACGAGACATTTCAAGCAAACCAAAGCGAGATATGCGGCCAATTTGTACACGTGCACGGTCAACACGAACAGCTTCACGTAAACGGTTTTCTACTTCACGTTGGTGACGAACAGGAGTCATATCAATGAAGTCGATAACCACAAGACCACCAAGATCACGAAGACGTAATTGACGTGCAATTTCATCTGCTGCTTCTAGGTTAGTTTGTAGTGCCGTTTCTTCAATATCGCCGCCTTTCGTAGCACGCGCTGAGTTGATATCAATCGAGGTTAGTGCTTCGGTTGGGTCGATAACTACTGAACCACCTGAAGGTAAACGAACTTCACGCTGGAACGCAGAGTCAATTTGGCTTTCAATTTGGTAGTGGCTAAATAGTGGTACTTCACCTTCATAACGTTTAATACGCGATAAGAAATCAGGGCGAATTAATTTGATATGCTCACGTGCACGCTCAAATACTTGTGGGCTATCGATAAGAATTTCACCGATATCACGACGTAGATAATCACGAATAGCACGAGCAATAACATTACTTTCTTGGTGGATCAAGAACGGAGCTGCTTGAGATTCAGCGGCTTCTTTCACTGCATTCCAGTGATTAAGAAGAACATTTAAATCCCACTCAAGCTCTTCACCTGATTTACCAACACCTGCAGTACGTACAATTAGACCCATACCGTGAGGCAGTTCTAATGTGCTTAATGCAGCTTTAAGTTGTGTACGCTCTTCACCTTCGATACGACGAGAAATACCGCCAGCACGAGGGTTATTAGGCATCAATACTAAGTAACTACCTGCCAATGAGATAAAGGTTGTTAGTGCGGCACCTTTGTTGCCACGCTCTTCTTTATCAACTTGGACGATAACTTCTTGGCCTTCTTTCAAGACTTCCTTAATGTTAGGACGACCTTGATAAGAATAATTTGATGGGAAGTAATCTTTAGCGACTTCTTTTAAAGGGAGGAAGCCATGGCGTTCTGCACCGTAATCAACGAACGCAGCTTCCAGGCTTGGTTCGATGCGGGTGATGCGGCCTTTGTAAATATTTGCTTTTTTAGATTCGTGACCTGGGCTTTCGATATCAAGATCAAATAGCTTTTGGCCATCAACTAATGCGACGCGCAACTCTTCCTTCTGAGTCGCGTTAATCAACATTCTTTTCATTATATTGTACTCATTATTGTTGTTGTATTAGCGCCGCTAATTACATCAATTATTTGATGGTGCCTGACTCCAAGTCTGATGTACGGGTGCAACCTCACGGTTGGAATGCAGGAGTGCTCTATGGCCACACGTATTAGCCAACTGTGTAGAGATGGTTAGATCTGAAACACACAGCTGGTATCACCACATCGAGGTGTGGTTGTATCTGTTACATCAAAAAAATCTGTAATCTGACGCGCTAAAAAAAACTCTGGTGACTATAACGTCTTACGCCACGTGCTGCGTTTATCATCTGAGTTGTATATAAAATAGCCGAAATGATGAGAGCATGCTCACCTTGTCAGTAAAATAAGCAAAAAAACTTATTCTAGAATGCAATCATAGCAGGCTCACTTTTTTGCGGCAATCTGCTTTATTTGCATGGTACAATCAAACTTATGATAGAAGATAAACCTAAAGTGCAATTCATCGATATTACCGATGACTTTGCTGGCCAACGGATCGATAATTTTCTCCGTGCTAGGCTTAAAAATGTACCAAAAAGTATGATTTACCGTATTTTGCGTAAAGGCGAGGTGCGAGTAAACAAAAAACGTATTAAACCTGAATATAAATTGCAGGATGGTGATCTTGTGCGTGTCCCACCGGTTTTTGTTCCTGAAAAAGATGAACAAGCACCGATTAGTACCAAACTTCATAAAGTGGCTGAACTTGAATCATGCATTATCTATGAAGATGATCATGTTTTAATTTTGAATAAGCCATCAGGCACAGCCGTTCATGGCGGAAGTGGTTTGAAGTTTGGTGCAATAGAAGCGTTACGTGCATTACGACCTGATGCTCGATATCTTGAGTTAGTACACCGTATTGACCGAGATACCTCTGGCATTTTACTGATAGCGAAGAAACGCTCAGCGTTACGTAAGCTGCAAGAGCAATTTAGAGAAAAAACGGTTCAGAAATATTATTTTGCCTTGGTGATGGGAGAATGGAAGGCAAATTGTAAGCGAGTCACTGCACCGTTATTGAAAAATGAAGTAAATAGTATTGTACGTGTTAACCCACAAGGTAAAGCATCAGATACGCGCTTTAAAGTCCTTGAACGTTTTGCACAAGCAACGCTAATACAAGCAAGCCCTGTAACCGGTCGTACGCACCAAATTCGTGTACATTGTCAATATGAAGGCCATCCTATTGCTTGGGATGATCGTTATGGCGATCCTCGTTTTGATGCTTACACTAAAAAAGCAGGTTTAGGACGGTTGTTCTTACATGCAGCAAATATTAAGTTTACCCATCCTAGTACGGATGAGTTAATGGATATTAGTGCACCAATGGAAGCGGTATTAGAGCGCAGCTTAGAAAAGTTACGTACTTTTTAGTCACGCTGTAATCTAGGATCACGCTGTAACATAAAATAAAGGCGAGTATTGCACTCGCCTTTGTTGTCTTTTATTCGGTTGTCTTTGAGCGACTGTCTTTTATAGATCGTCTTTCTATAAAACAGCGACGTGTTCTTGGGCAAGCATTTCTCGTAAAGCGATTAGTGGCAATCCCACCAAGGTATTTGGATCTCGCCCTTCTAATTTATCAAATAGCGCAATTCCTAATCCTTCACTTTTAAAGCTGCCAGCACAGTAGAGTGGTTGCTCTTTAGTAACGTAATGCGCAATTTCACTGTCAGTCAGAGTACGGAAATGAACGTGGAAAGGCTCACAAATAACTTGGGCATGTTGTGTTTGTACATTATATAAGCACAAGCCGGTATAAAAAGTGATGACCTTGCCACTCGCCGCTCTTAATTGAGCACAGGCGTTGGCTTCAGTATGAGGCTTACCTAGGATTTGACCGTCAATGACACATACTTGATCTGAACCTATAATCAGATGATGAGGATGTTCATCAGCACAGGCGAATGCTTTGGCTTGTGCTAATCGCATCACTAAGTCTGTCGCTGATTCATTAATAAGTATGGCTTCATTAACATTTGGATTCGCTGTCGTAAAAGGCAATTGTAATTTTTCAAGTAGGCTTTTACGAAACGGTGAGGTAGATGCAAGAACAAGTGGCTGGTTCATAAGCTATTTATTTTTTTAAATGAAGAGATAACGTGAGTGTAACCATCACGATGATTCAATGCTAGTCAGCATGGTTTTTTGATTGTTTGGATTTCAATGCTGACAGACGATGTTATCGTTACAGCACAATGCTATTAACAATGGTATTATAAGACGCAATTATTGATTTGAATTTGAATTAGGTCATTATTGACCACCATTTAAACAATGATTGAGTGATCTTTCGTCATTTTATCAGCAATCGTCAAGTGATTGAGTGGCAGAGAAATAAAAACTTTTTAATGAGGAAAGGGAACGAATGTTGAATGAATTTTCATGGCAGCATGAGAATTGCTCAAAAGCTGTGGATTCAGGCACATTTCCTTTGACTCAACCAGACTATAAGGCTAATATTCGCGCCCTATGCAAAAGGTAAAATTGCCGATAAAGGTAGATCCAGTACGCACTGCACAGAAAAAACTCGACTATGATGGTATCATCAAAGCTGATCTTCTGTCTCGTTTAGCTGGCTCAACCCAGAGCGTAATAAGTGATGTAAACGTTAACTTGTCTTTTGACCTTGACCAACGTCGTATTCCTTTCATGCGCGGAAACGCAAGTGTAGATGTGATGTTGACCTGTCAGAGATGTCAGGGAGAATTTCCACACACAATTAGTGTTGAGTTCTGTTATAGTCCAGTTCGTGACGAAGAGGCTATTGACAAGTTACCGGAAGCCTATGAGCCGACAATTGTCGATGAAAATGGCGATATTAATCTAATTGAACTCATCGAAGATGAATTGATGTTAGAATTACCACAAGTCGCAAGACATGATGATGACGATTGTAAGATCGGCACACATAACTTGTCTTTTGGTGATATTCCCGTTGCTGATGAGCGTCCGAATCCGTTTGCAGTATTGAAAAATCTTAAGAGTTAAATTTAACAGGAGTAGGGTTAATGGCCGTACAAAAGAGCAAAAAATCACGTGCAGCACGTGGTATGCGTCGTTCACATGATGCACTAACTACAGCAGCAGTATCTGTAGATTCAGTATCAGGTGAAACTCACCTACGTCACCACGTGACAGCTGACGGTTTCTACCGTGGCCGTAAGGTTATCAACAAGTAAGGTTGAACCTTGATGGGTCTTACCGTTGCACTTGATGCAATGGGCGGGGATTTCGGTCCTCACGTAACAGTGCCTGCCGCCGTGCAGGCACTGTTGCATTCGCCTGAGCTCAAACTCATTCTATTTGGTGATATTAGTGCCATCACTGCCCAATTAACTCTTCTTAACAAGCTCAACCATCCTCGACTGTCTATTGTCCATTGCGATAATGTTATCACCAATGAAACACGTCCATCACAAGCATTACGTCATAGTAAAGGCTCATCAATGCGTACAGCATTAGAAGCTGTTGCCGCTGGTGATGCTGATGCCTGTGTTAGCGCCGGTAATACGGGTGCGTTAATGGCATTATCCCGTTATGTATTAAAACAACTTCCGGGTGTTGAACGTCCTGCTTTAATTTCAGAAATTCCTAATCGCTATGCTAACCATACGTGGTTATTAGATCTGGGCGCGAATGTTTCTTGTGATGCCGACACACTGTTTCAATTTGCCGTCATGGGATCAGTCGTTGCAGAACAGACATTAGGTTCACCACCACGGGTTGCTTTACTCAATATTGGCGAAGAAGCCATTAAAGGTAATGATCTGGTTAAACGTTGTGCTGAAATGTTGAGTCAATCGCCAGATATTAATTACATTGGTTATGTTGAAGGCCATCAATTATATTCAGATAAAGCAGATGTTATTGTATGTGATGGTTTCGTCGGGAATGTGAGTTTAAAAACCAGTGAAGGGGTTGCTAACTTATTCATTGATTGTATTAAACGTAACATTGGACGTAATCCATTTAAGCGTTTAATGGCTAAATGGCTGTTTCGTGAACTATTTACTAGTTTACAGCAATTGAACCCCGACCAGTATAATGGCGCAAGTCTGTTAGGATTACGCGGTATTGTAGTGAAAAGCCATGGAAGTGCTGACACCACAGCTTTGGAGAATGCCATAAACCAAGCGGTTTATGAGATTGAACGCCAAATACCGATGAAAATCAGTGACCGTCTGGAAGAGGTCTTACTCGAGAGGCATTATTAGTCTTCATGTATAGCAAAATTTTAGGAACTGGCAGCTATTTGCCAACACAAGTTCGCACGAATGCGGATTTAGAAAAAATGATAGACACTAGCGATGAATGGATTGTTGCTCGTACTGGTATTCGTGAGCGTCGAATTTCATCCGCTGACGAAACAGTAGCAGTGATGGGTTATCATGCTTCTTTAAACGCTATTGAAATGGCGGGTATTAATAAAGAAGATATTGATCTTATTATTGTTGCAACATCTAGTGCAAGCCACTCATTTCCATCTGCTGCTTGCCAAGTGCAAGGTATGTTAGATATTAAAGGCTGTCCTGCTTTTGATTTATCTGCCGCATGTACTGGTTTTGTTTATGCGTTAAGTGTTGCTGATCAGCATATCAAAACAGGTATGGCAAAAAATGTACTTGTGATTGGTTCTGATGCACTTTCTCATTGTTGTGATCCAGAAGATCGTTCAACCATTATTTTATTTGGTGATGCGGCGGGTGCAGTCGTTCTTGGCGCAAGTGAAGAGCAAGGGATCATTTCAACGCATTTATATGCTGACGGTCATTTCGGTGGTTTATTAAGTCTTGCTGTGCCAGAACATGGTAAAGATTTTGATGCCAATACATGGCTTTATATGGCAGGTAATGAGGTGTTTAAAGTGGCAGTGACTCAACTGTCTAACTTAGTTAAAAGTACCCTTATTGCTAATAATATGGATAAATCTGAACTTGATTGGTTAGTACCACACCAAGCGAATATGCGGATTATTTCAGCGACAGCGAAAAAATTATCAATGTCGATGGATCAAGTGGTTGTAACACTGGATCGTCATGGTAATACCTCTGCTGCAACCGTACCAACCGCATTAGATGAAGCGGTGCGTGATGGTCGTATTCAACGCGGTCAAACGTTATTATTAGAAGCATTTGGTGGCGGTTTCACTTGGGGTTCTGCGTTAGTGAAATTTTAAACTAAATCTAAGCTGTATTTAGTTTTACTCGTTAAAAGAATTTTTGCGATAAGACAGAAGGTTAAATATAGTTAACGCTGTCTTATTAGCCTATTAATTTTTAGCCTATTAATTTACTGAAAATTTACTGAACGATCAGTATATAAAGAATAAGGATTCTCAAATGTCTAAGTTCGCGATTGTTTTCCCTGGACAGGGTTCTCAAACTGTTGGCATGCTTGCTGATTTAGCAGAGCAATTTGATGTGGTTAAGCAGACGTTTGCTGAAGCCTCTGATGCTTTAGGTTATGACTTATGGGCACTAGTCCAAGATGGTCCGGTTGAAGATCTAAACCAAACCCAACGTACCCAGCCAGCCTTATTAACGGCGTCTGTGGCGATTTGGCGTGTATGGCAACAACAGGGTGGCGAACAGCCTGTTGTTTTAGCTGGTCACAGCTTAGGTGAATACTCAGCGCTTGTTTGTGCTGGTGTGATTGATTTCCAATCTGCTGTTAAGTTAGTTGAACTGCGTGGCAAGCTAATGCAAGAAGCAGTACCTGCTGGTATTGGCGCAATGTCTGCAATTATCGGTTTAGATAACGATGCGATTGCCACTGCATGTGCACAAGCTGCTGAAGATCAAGTATGTTCTCCTGTTAACTTTAACTCGCCAGGCCAAGTGGTTATTGCGGGTAACAAAGAAGCAGTAGATCGTGCCAATGTATTGTGTAAAGAAGCCGGCGCTAAGCGTGCATTACCATTGCCAGTGTCTGTTCCTTCACACTGTGCGTTAATGAAACCAGCGGCTGATAAACTAGCGATTGCATTAGAAGGCTTAGCATTCAATGCGCCGACTATCCCTGTGATCAATAATGCAGACGTAGCGACTGAGACCGATCCTGTTGCGATTAAGCTTGCATTAGTTAAGCAACTCTATAATCCAGTACGTTGGACTGAGTCTGTTGAGCGTATGGCGGCTGAAGGCGTTGAAGAATTGCTAGAAATGGGACCGGGTAAAGTATTAACGGGTCTGACTAAACGTATTGATCGCGCACTAAGCAGTGCTACTGTTAACGATGTTGCATCACTAACAGCAGCATTAGCGAAGTAATTAAGCTTAAAGAGGATTTACAATGAGTCTGGAAGGTAAAATTGCACTAGTTACAGGTGCGAGTCGCGGTATTGGTCGTGCTATTGCTGAAATTTTAGTGGAGCGTGGTGCTACTGTTATTGGTACTGCGACCACAGAAAGTGGTGCTGATGCTATCAGTGAGTATCTTGGCGATCATGGTAAAGGTTTTGCATTAAACGTAACCTCACCAGAATCCATTGAAACCACATTAAAGCAAATTAAAGAACAATATGGCGATATTGACATTTTAGTTAATAACGCTGGTATCACTCGTGATAATTTGTTGATGCGTATGAAAGATGACGAATGGCAAGATATCATGGATACCAACCTTACCTCGGTTTTCCGTCTGTCTAAAGCGGTACTGCGTGCTATGATGAAGAAACGTCATGGTCGCATTATTAGCATCGGCTCTGTTGTCGGTACTATGGGTAACGCTGGTCAGACAAACTACGCAGCTGCGAAAGCAGGTTTGCTTGGTTTTACAAAATCGATGGCACGTGAAGTTGCTTCTCGTGGCATTACTGTTAACGCTGTTGCGCCAGGTTTCATTGAAACTGATATGACAAAAGCGTTAAATGATGCTCAACGTACAGCAACACTCGCAAATGTGCCTGCTGGTCGTTTAGGCGATCCGCGCGAAATAGCAGCGGCTGTTGCTTTTTTAGCCTCTGATGACGCTGCTTATATAACAGGCGAAACATTGCACGTTAACGGCGGCATGTATATGATTTAAGCAAATTCTTTGCAATACTTCATGATTCAAGTCAAATTGAACTATTTTTCTGGTTAAATCGTGGTTTGACCAGCACTATGAGTGTTGCAACTTTTGCTGTAATGAATAAACTACAACAAATCGCATTAGCGAATTCTTGTCAAAGGAAATATATTAGTATGAGCAACATCGAAGAACGCGTAAGAAAAATCATCGTTGAGCAACTAGGCGTAGACGAAGCAGAAGTTAAGAACGAAGCATCTTTCGTTGACGATCTAGGTGCAGATTCACTAGATACAGTTGAACTAGTAATGGCTCTTGAAGAAGAATTCGATACAGAAATCCCTGACGAAGAAGCTGAAAAAATTACTACTGTTCAAGCTGCAATCGACTACGTAAACAGCGCACAGTAATATAAAAATTGAATATCTCCAGGCGGTCATTATGACCGCCTGTTTTTTTTCACTTCCTGTTTTATCCTCAATTCCCGGAGAAATTAATCGTGTCTAAGCGTCGTGTAGTTGTAACTGGCATGGGTATGCTTACCCCGGTTGGTAATTCTGTTGAATCTTCTTGGAAAGCTTTACAGTCTGGCACTAGTGGTATCAGTACCATCCAACATTTTGATGCAAGCGCATTTGCTACTCAATTTGCCGGAATGATCAAAGATTTCAATTGTGAAGATTACATGTCTCGAAAAGATGCACGCAAAATGGATTTATTTATCCAATATGGCGTTGCAGCTGGCGTACAAGCTTTCAAAGATTCTGGTATTGAAGTTACTGAAGAAAACGCACCACGTATTGGTGTCGCTATTGGTTCTGGTATTGGTGGTCTAGGTTTAATTGAAGCTGGCCATCAAACATTGATCGACAAAGGACCTCGTAAAATCAGTCCGTTCTTTGTTCCATCAACAATTGTTAATATGATCGCAGGCCACATGTCTATCATGTATGGTCTACGTGGTCCAAATATCGCCATTTCTACGGCGTGTACGACGGGCCTTCATAACATTGGCCATGCTGCACGTATGATTGCATACGGTGATGCTGACGCAATGCTAGCGGGTGGTGCAGAAAAAGCATCAACAGAGTTAGGCATGGGTGGCTTTGCTGCCGCGAAAGCATTATCAACCCGCAATGATGACCCTCAGGCGGCTTCTCGTCCATGGGACAAAGATCGTGACGGTTTCGTATTAGGCGATGGTGCTGGTGTGATTGTGCTAGAAGAGTACGAACATGCTAAAGCACGTGGCGCTAAAATTTATGCAGAGCTAGTTGGCTTTGGTATGAGTGGTGATGCTTACCACATGACCTCACCAAGTGCTGATGGTTCAGGTGGTGCGTTAGCTATGGAAGCATGTATTCGCGATGCGGGTATTAATGCTGACAAGATTGGCTACATTAACGCTCACGGTACATCAACCCCTGCGGGTGATAAAGCTGAAACATTAGGCATTAAACGCGCAATGGGCTCAGCGATTGATAACGTAATGGTATCATCAACTAAATCAATGACAGGTCACCTATTAGGTGCTGCGGGTTCTGTTGAATCAATCATTACTATCCTAAGCTTGATTGATCAAGTGGTGCCACCAACGATTAACTTGGATAATCCAGGTGAAGGTTGTGATCTTGATTATGTTCCAGGTGAAGCGCGTCAAGCGAACCTAGAATATGCATTATGTAACTCATTCGGCTTTGGCGGCACTAACGGTTCGTTATTGTTTAAGAAGATCTAATTCGATTATTGCGTGTTGAGCAATAAGCGTCATAAGCTGATATGATTAAGTAGCCTGATATTTCGATATCGGGCTATTTTTTTACCTGCAAAAAAGGAAGAAATAAACAATGATCTCAGTTAATGGTTGTGAACAGCAGATGCTTGCTATCACCGATAGAGCAACTCAATATGGTGATGGTTGTTTTACAACGATGCTGGTGGAACAACAATGTGTTCAACTGTGGTCATTGCATTTAGCCCGTTTTGAGATAAGTTTACAACGATTAGCTATTGCTGCACCGGATTGGCAGCAGGTATATACTGAGGTTATGGCATTAGCATTGTTATATCCGTACCGAGGTGGTATTAAAATATTGGTTAGTCGAGGCAGTGGTGGTCGTGGTTATAGCCCTACAGGTTGCAGTGATACCCAAGTTATTATTAGTCATTTCGAATGGCCTTCACACTATCAGCAATGGCAACAGCAAGGGATCATATTAGGGGTGTGTCAGCAACGAATGGGCAATAGCCCTATGCTTGCAGGTATGAAACATTTAAATCGCCTCGAACAGGTATTATTAAAACAAGAAATTGAAACCGCAGGTTGGGTAGATGCGATTGTATTAGATTGTAATGATCGCGTTATTGAAACGAGCGTTGCGAATCTATTTTGGCGTCAAGGCAATACTGTATATACTCCTGCTTTACAACGCGCAGGTGTTGCTGGGGTGATGCGTCAACATGTCCTCGATATACTTGATAAGCTTAATTATGACTATCAGGTGGGTGATTTTGACCTTGATACTTTACTGGCAGCTGATGAAGTTTTTATTACTAATGCATTGATGGCGTTAGTACCTGTTAATCAAATACACACTACACAATATTGTGAACGTACAATGTTCAAAACACTATGGAAGAGGTTACATTCGTGCTAAAGAAGTTGATTATTGTGATTTTTCTGTTGGGCTTGTTAATGGCTGGCGTGGCAGGTTGGAGCTTTTTTCAAGTAAGATCAGCACTTGATAAGCCAGTGCTGATTGAACAACAAACATTTATTACCGTGAAATCAGGCACATCTTTTCGTGGGTTATTAACTCAATTAAGTAATGAAAAAATTGTTACCTTATCGCCATGGCTGCGCTGGGTTGGGTATTTAGAACCGACATTAACTGATATTAAAGCCGGTACGTATGCGATTGAACCTCAAGAAACATTGCATTCATTACTCGCAATGATCACCGAAGGTAAAGAGTATCAGTATGCAATCACACTGGTTGATGGTGAGCATTTTAGTGAGTGGCGTAAGTTGCTCCAAGCTGATCCGCATTTAACTCATACCACCGATAAGATGACGGAAGGGCAAATTGGTGACGCGGTTGGTATTGATAGCAGTAAAATTGAAGGTTATTTCCTGCCTAATACTTATCATTTCACCGCAGGCACTAGTGATATAAGTATTTTAAAACGTGCTCATATTGCAATGATGAAAGAGTTAGATCTTGCATGGCAGCAACGTGAAAAAGATCTGCCATTGAAAACACCTTATCAAGTGTTGATCATGGCATCGATTATAGAAAAAGAAACCGCAGTGGCGAGTGAGCGTGGTTTAGTCGCGTCAGTCTTTATGAACCGCTTACGTGCTAATATGCCATTACAAACCGATCCTACGGTTATTTATGGTATGGGTGATAAGTATGATGGCAATATCACCAAAAAAGATTTACGCACGCCAACGGCTTACAATACCTATACCATGCGTGGTTTGCCGCCAACACCGATAGCTATGCCCAACAAGGCATCTATCATGGCTGCCGTTGATCCTGATGACAGTGATTATTATTATTTTGTTGCAGATGGTAAAGGCGGTCACAAATTTTCAACTACGTTAGTCGAGCACAACCGTGCGGTTCGTGCCTACCTCAAAATATTAAGAACACAGAAATGATCGGTAAATTTATTGTCATCGAAGGCCTTGAAGGGGCTGGTAAAAGTACAGCTATTTCACAAGTAATAGCAACATTAGCGCAGCATGGAATTGAAAACCCACAGTCGACCCGTGAACCGGGTGGCACACCGCTTGCTGAGCAAATGCGTGCGTTGGTTAAGCAAGGGCATCCCGATGAGCCATTAACGGATATGGCTGAGTTATTATTGCTGTATGCGGCTCGTATTCAATTGGTTGATAACGTGATTAAGCCAGCCCTTGCGGAAGGGCGTTGGGTCGTGGGTGATCGCCATGATATGTCATCACAAGCTTATCAAGGTGGTGGTCGTGGTTTTGATCAAGCGTTAATGGAAAACTTGCGTGACACTGTTTTAGGCGATTTTCGTCCTGATCTGACTATCTATATGGATATCGATCCAGTGCTAGGCTTACAACGTGCCCGTGGTCGTGGTGAGCTAGATCGTATTGAACAAATGGATATCGCTTTTTTTGAGCGCGCCCGTGAACGCTTTTTAGCATTATGTACCGATCAACCTAATGTGATCATTATTGATGCAAGCCAAACATTGGCTCAAGTAACGACTGATTTAACCCAAGCATTGCAGTCTTGGTTGGAGCAACAATAATAATGATATATCCATGGCAACAAACCTTGTGGCACAACTGGCAGCAGTTGCTTGAGCAACGACGTTTACACCATGCTATTTTGTTATTAGCGGCAAAGGGCAGTGGGCGTGGTGTGTTAGCACGACAATTATCTAAAACCGTACTCTGTCAAAACTCACAGACTGAGCCTTGTGGTGTTTGCCATAGCTGTAAACTGTTTGAAGCTGAAAACCACCCTGACTTTCATGTTATTAAGCCAGAACAAGAAGGTAAGCAAATTGGTGTTGATGCGGTGCGACAATGTAACCGTTGGGCGACTGAAACCTCGCACCTAAATGGACAGCGGGTGATTTTAATTGAACACGCTGATGCATTGGGTGAAGCTGGTGCGAATGCGATATTAAAAACATTGGAAGAGCCGCCAGCAGGCTGTCAATTTATCTTAACAGCACAAAGCCTTGATCGCTTATTGCCAACCGTCGTGAGTCGATGTAATAAATGGCGTTTAAATCCACCGAATGAACTAAGTGTGAAAAGTTGGGTTGAAAGTCAGTTACAGCAGTCGATTTTATTAGAGAATGTTCGACTTAATAACGGTGCACCATTAGCAACCTTGGCATTTATTGAAAGTGGTTTAAATATTCGTTACGGCCATTTGGTAACAGCGTTTACTGAGTTTATGCAGCCGCCTCATATTGGAATTTATGATGTAGCGGCAATGTGTACTGCTGATGGTATCGTGACGTTGCAATTATTAAGTTACTTCTTAGTTGATTGCTTAAAATGGCAGCAAGGAGCAACGCAATATCTTGTCCATCAAGAATCATTGCCTTATGTTGAAGCGGTAGCAACAATAGTACCAACAGCATTACTATTAGAACAAGTACGTAATATTAATAACTTACATCGCCAATTAGTTAAACATACTGGGCTAAATATTGAGTTGTTAGTGGTTGAATGGTTAACCGGATTTATTGGTAAGTAACTGTTGTTCGTTACCATTGACTGTTACCGTTATGAAATGAAGCGTTAGAATAAACAAGAGGAAAGCCTGTGTTAGTCGATTCACATTGTCATCTTGATAAACTTGATTATGACAAACTTCATACAGGGATTGATGATGTATTAAATAAAGCCAAGGAACGTGGCGTTGAATATTTTCTATCTGTAGGGGTGACATTAGCGGCTTTTCCTAAAATGATGGAAATGATTGCACCTTACGATAACGTGTTTGCATCATGTGGTATTCACCCATTAGATGTTGAGTCTGGTTATGACTCTGAGCAGTTTAAAGCCTATGCTCGCCATGAAAAAGTGGTCGCGATTGGTGAAACAGGTCTTGATTACCACTATCAGCCAGAGACGGCAGAATTACAGCAAAAACTGTTCCGTGAGCAAGCGCGTGTGGCGGTTGAATTAAATAAGCCGTTAATTATCCATACTCGTATGGCGCGTGAAGATACGATGCGTATTTTGCGTGAAGAAGGCGCAGAGAAGTGTGGTGGTGTATTGCACTGCTTCACCGAAGATTTGGATATGGCATTAGCGGCGATTGAGCTAGGCTTTTATATCTCAATCTCTGGTATCGTAACGTTCAATACTGCCAGCGATTTGAAGAATGTGGTCAGTAAGTTACCGCTAGATCGGTTATTGGTTGAAACCGATTCACCATTCTTAGCCCCAATTCCATACCGTGGTAAGCAAAACCAACCTGCTTATACCCGTGAAGTGGCGCAATATATTGCGTTATTAAAAGGCGTATCTGTTGAGGAAGTTGAGCAAGCTACCACCAAAAACTTCTTTACGCTGTTTTCATTAGCGAAACAGTAAAGGCTATTGTTGGTATGACATTAAAGAGAAGCTTCGGCTTCTCTTTTTTT
>CAMQXY010000069.1 GCA_947039005.1 uncultured Photobacterium sp. | reverse complement strand
GGCACATTACGTGCCCTTGAATTATGTTGTGTTCGCAAGTTTTTACTTGCTGTTATGATTTCTGTGGTTGCGGCTGTGGATGAAAACGAACGGCTTCATCTTCAGTTGCAGCTAGTGGATCATTGAAACGCTCAACATCCATTTCACCTTCAGACTTAGCAACAATACACGTTACTACGCTATCACCAGTAATGTTCACCGCAGTACGCACCATATCAAGTAGACGGTCAACACCCATAATCAGCGCGATACCTTCAACAGGTAGACCCACTTGGTTAAGTACCATCGCCAGCATAATCAGACCAACACCAGGAACACCCGCAGTACCCACTGATGCTAACGTAGCTGTTAGAATAACCATGATGTAGTCATTCATGGTGAGGTCAATATTAAACGCTTGGGCAATAAATACCGTTGCCACACCCTGCATGATTGCAGTGCCATCCATATTAATGGTTGCGCCTAGTGGAACGGTAAATGACGCAATCTTGTTATTAACGCCTAAACGCTTGGTTGCCGTTTCCATCGTTACAGGAATAGTGGCGTTTGATGATGCGGTCGAGAACGCAAACATCACCGCATCTTCCATTTTCTTGAGGAACGTAATTGGGCTTAAACCCGTAAATGCTTTTAGCATCACACTGTAAGTCACTAAAGCGTGTAGTAATAGCGCAGCAACCAGCACTAAGAAGTAATTAATTAAGCTAAAGATCGCATCTAAGCCTAACCCTGTGAACAATTTCGCCATCAAGAAGAACACACCGTATGGGGCGATGTTCATCAATAATGCTACCAGCTTCATGATCACTTCATTTAAGTCTGCAAATACAGCGGCAAGACGCTCACCTGGTTTACCTGCTGCACTGATTGCGATACCAAATAAAACTGCAAAGACAATAATCTGTAGCGTATTACCATTTGCCATAGCACTGATAGGGTTGGTTGGGAACATGCCCACAATAACACTACCTAGCGATGGTGCTTCTTTAGAAGCAAACGTTGTAGCGGCACTTAAATCGGCACCTACACCTGGCTGGAAGATATTCGCCATGGTAAGTGCAAGGGTAATAGCTAAGGCTGTCGTGGTGAGATAAAACGCTAAAGTTTTTCCGCCAAGACGACCAAGTGTTGCTAAATCTTTTAATGAACTAGTACCACAAACCAGTGATACAAATACCAGAGGCACCACTAACATTTTTAAGCTGGCAATAAAGATTTTACCACCGACATCAAACAGACCGTTTACGATATAGTCATTAATAAAAGCGATATCAGCAAAAAGGGAACGGATCATAAATCCTGTCAGAATACCTAAAACCATACCGAGAATGACTCGACCAGTTAGTGACATTTTTTTCTTTTCTGTGGTCATTAGTATTTATCCTTAATATTTATTTCTCTCTGTCCATCGATAATCAGAGTGCATTCGGAGAGTAGCAGTTATTTGTATGTTAATGCGAAGTAATAATTGTTATTAATGGCTAAAGTTTGCGTTAACTCACAAATTTTATACTGATTTCATGTTCAAGAATATTATTTTTAACTATTAATTAACACTTTATGCGTTTAAATATAATAAATGGTGTGGTAATCGTTATTTTTACGAGGTGTTTTGTCGGAATTTTCGAGAAATAGTTGTGAGTGAATAAATTAGGAAGGATATTGATGGCGTTTATAACAGGGGGAGGCTACGTACTTTTTCTTCATGTATGTTAAAAAAGCACGTAGCTTGTGTCGCTATTATTTATAGAGAAAAAGATTATTTAGCTACATTACCCGCGACATTCATAATATCCCAAGTACGTGCAAATGGCGGTGCGTAGGCAAAATCCATCATGCCTAATTGCTCTGTCGTCGCACCGAGAGTAATTGCAACGGCTAACGCATCAATACGGTGTACTGCACCTTTATTACCAATGAGTTGAGCACCTAATAATTGCTTATTTTCAGAACGGTAAATCAATTTAATATAAAGTGGCGATTGACCTTCACAGTAATTAGTGTGGCATTTATCGCTGATATAAACGGTACGGTAATCAATATTCGCTTGTTGGGCTTCACGCTCAGATAAGCCTGTTCGTCCGGCTTCTAAACCTAACACTTTGACACAACTTGTGCCTAATGTGCCGTCATAACTGAGGTTCTTTCCTGCGATATTCTCGCCAACTAAGCGACCCATTTTATTTGCGCCTGTTGCCAGTGGAATATAAACCGGTTGTTGTAATTGTGCATGCCAAATGGTGGCGCAATCACCGGCTGACCACACATTTTCGAGGGATGTTTTACCTTGCTGATCAATGATTATTGCGCCATTGGCTAAACGATCAATGCCTGTATCAGCAATAAAATCAGTATTCGGTTTAACGCCAGTACAGCAGATCACCAAATCTGTTGAATAAATGTCTTTATCGGTTTTAATACTGGTCACACGATCATCACCAATAATTTCACACACCGATTCTTTCAGGTGGATAATTACCCCTGCACGTTCCAGTTCAGGTTGAATATGTTGACTAATTTCAATATCAAAAGCATCTGGAATTAAACATGGCGCACGTTCTATAAGGCGTACGGTTTTGCCTTGATGGATCATGGCTTCAGCGACTTCTAAGCCAATAAAACCTGAGCCAATAATAGTTACGTTTTGACAGTGGGGATCGGCAAGGGCATTTTTGATATTGATGCCATCTTGCATACGACGCAGTGAATAAACCCCTTGTTTTTCAAGCCCAGTAATCGGTGGTAAGACTTCTTTTGCGCCTGTTGCAATCATTAAACGATCATAATCAACAGTGTGTGTTTCACCTTGATGTTCAACGGTTAATTGCTGCTGTTGTGCGTTAAGGTTAACCACGCGATGTTGGGTTAATACTTGGATCCCTTTTTCTGCAAATTGGGCGGGTGTAAATTCTGCCATCAAATTGGCATCAGAAAATTCATCGCCAATATAATAAGGCAATCCACAAGCGCCAAAAGAGATCACATCAGAGGCTTCATAAACAATAATTTCAGCGGTCGGGTTAATACGTTTTGCTTTTGCCGCTGCGCTCATGCCTGCAGCTTCACCACCAATGATGATAATTTTCATACTGTTGTCTATTCCTTGAAAAGAGGAAAGGGAGGTAAATGTACCTCTCTTAATTTTTTTTTAACAATAATTAAGCGGCAGATTCTTCGCCATCTAAGTTCACAACGTCATCGTTGTTAAAGATAGCCATGTCTGTTTCGCCCATGACTTTACTGGTAATTGTGCCTGCTGTGATTGAGCCTGATACGTTAAGTGCAGTACGACCCATATCAATTAATGGTTCAATTGAGATTAATAAACCTGCCAACGCGACCGGCATATCCATTGCTGACAACACAATCAATGCGGCAAATGTTGCGCCACCACCAATACCTGCAACCCCAAAAGAGCTCACTGTGATAATCGCAACTAAGGTACATAAGAAGCCGATATCCATAGGGTTAATACCCACGGTTGGCGCAATCATTACTGCTAGCATTGCAGGGTAAATACCCGCACAACCATTTTGACCTATGGTTGAACCAAAAGAGGCGGAGAAGTTAGCAATCCCTGATGGAATACCAAGGCATTTTTCTTGGGTTTGCACATTTATTGGAATTGAACCCGCACTGGTGCGAGATGTGAATGCAAAAGCCAGTACTGGAATAATTTTTTTCAAATGACGTATTGGGTTAAGACCAACCATAGCAACAAGTGCTAAGTGAATCATAAACATTAGGATTAATGCAGCATATGAAGCAAAAACGAAGTTCGCAAGGTTCATAATATCAGTGTAGTTTGAACCTGAAATTACCTTGGTCATTAGTGCAAGAACGCCAAATGGTGTTAGACGTAATACTAACGTTACCATACGCATGACAATCGCTTGAGCGACTTTAATAAAACCTTCAAATTGTGCGAAAATTTCAGGTTTTTTCTTAGCGATACCAGTTGCAGATAGGCCGATGAAGATTGAGAAAATAACCACAGCAATGGTTGAAGTACGGCGAGCACCGGTCATGTCTAAAAATGGGTTAGCAGGAATAAATTCGATCACTAATTTAGCAAACGACATAGCTTCTACATTAGAAAGGGTTGATTCAAGACTTTTTGCACGTGCTATTTCAGCCGTACCCGATGTTAATCCTTCCGCGGTAAGACCAAAAAGGTTTGCCATTAGAATACCAACACAAGCAGCAATCATGGTGGTAACAATCAGTACCCCAAGTGTAAGACTACTTATTTTTCCTAATGAAGTGCCACCGTTTAGTTTCAGAATCGCGGAAATGATAGACACCATCACTAATGGAATAATGATCATTTGTAGGAGGCGAACATAACCGACCCCAACAATATCAAAATATTCAATCGATGTTTTGATGATCTCAGATCCTGAGCCATAGAAAACTTGTAGGGCGGCACCAAATGCAATACCTAAACCTAAACCAGCAAACACACGTTTAGTAAAGCTGTAGTGTTTATTTTGCATATGATAGAGAAATGCTATCAAGCCAGCAAATATGGCGAGGTTCGTTACAATACCTAAGGTCATCATGAATCCTTCATATAAAATAAAAAGAGGGGGATTTTTATTGTTCCTATATATTTAGGGCTAAATTTTGCTGTAATAATATTTAATTACAAGCAAATTTATACTTTTAATGTAAGGGATATTGAAAATCGTAAAAACGATCAAGATCGCTAATTATGAACATTAGATGAATATTTAGTTTTAAAATTAGAGTTAGCTGCGGATTTAGATCAATGTTTAATGTTCTATTCATAAATAACAACAAGCTGATATATTTTTCGAGCTATAAAGAGGGGATGTATAAAAAAAAGTCAAAAAAATACCGATAACAAGGTTATCGGTATTCAGAATTAAAATGTGGTGTAAATTACATTACACGCATACCAGGTTGAGCACCGTCATGTGGCTCTAAGATCCAAAGATCTTTTCCACCAGGGCCTGCTGCAAGGATCATACCTTCAGACATACCAAATTTCATTTTACGTGGTTTTAGGTTGGCAACCATTACCGTCATTTTGCCAACAAGTTCTTCTGGTGTGTAAGCTGACTTAATACCAGAGAATACTTGACGCATTTCACCACCGATATCCAATTGGAATTTCAATAGCTTGTCTGCTTTTGGCACTGCTTCACAAGAAACAATTTTAGCGATACGCATATCGATTTTAGCGAAATCATCAAACTCGATTTCAGCTTCAATCGGCTCTGCCGTTAATGGACTAACAGCAGGTTGAGCAGCTTCAATCGCGGCTTTATCAGCAGCAGCTTCTTCTTTTGACGCTTCAACCATAGCAGCAACATGAGCAGGATCGATACGGTTAAACAATGCCTTGAACTTAGTCACTTCATGGTTTGTTAATGGTGTTTCGATGCTTTCCCACGTTAGCGTTTCATTTAAGAAAGCTTCAGTGCGCTCGGTAAGTTTTGGCATTACAGGCTTTAGGTAAGCCATTAATACGCGGAATAGGTTGATACCAACAGTACAGATTTCCTGTAGCTCTTGATCTTTACCTTCTTGCTTCGCAACAACCCAAGGTGCTTTTTCGTCAACATACTGGTTAGCTTTATCTGCTAGCGCAGTGATTTCACGGATAGCGCGGCTGTATTCACGGTTCTCGTAAAGATCACCGATACGCGTTGCAGCACCTACAAATTCAGCATAAAGCTCAGGCTCTACAAACTTCTCAGATAACATGCCGTCAAAACGCTTAGCAATAAAGCCAGCGTTACGTGATGCTAGGTTAACAATCTTGTTCACTACATCGCTGTTTACACGTTGAGTAAAATCTTCAAGGTTAAGGTCTAGATCATCAATGCGGTTATTAAGTTTTGCCGCGTAGTAGTAACGTAGGCATTCAGGATCAAGGTGGTTTAAGTAAGTACCCGCCTTAATGAATGTGCCTTTTGACTTCGACATTTTCGCGCCATTAACGGTTACGTAGCCATGTACGAAGACGTTATTTGGCTTACGGAAACCGGCACCATCTAGCATTGCAGGCCAGAATAGGCTGTGGAAGTAAACAATGTCTTTACCGATAAAGTGGTAAAGCTCAGTTGAGCTGTCTTTGTTCCAGAACTCGTCAAAATCAAGATCATCGCGCTTATCACATAGATTCTTAAATGAACCCATGTAGCCGATAGGTGCGTCTAGCCATACGTAGAAGTATTTGCCAGTTTCACCCGGGATCTCAAAACCAAAGTAAGGTGCATCACGAGAAATATCCCACTGCTGTAGGCCTGACTCGAACCACTCTTGCATCTTGTTTGAGGTTTCTTCTTGTAGTGCACCTGATTTAGTCCACGCTTTTAGCATGTCTTCAAACTGTGGCAGATCAAAGAAGAAATGCTCTGAATCTTTCATTACTGGTGTTGCGCCAGACACGGCTGATTTTGGATTAATCAGATCAGTTGGGCTGTAAGTTTCACCACAGTTATCACAGTTATCACCGTATTGATCTTCAGCTTTACACTTAGGGCAAGTGCCTTTTACAAAGCGATCAGGCAAGAACATTTCTTTCTCAGGATCAAACAACTGAGAAATAGTGCGGCTAGTAATAAAGCCTTTATCTTTTAGCTGGGTGTAAACAAAAGAAGCAAGTTCACGGTTTTCAGGTGAATGCGTGCTGTGGTAGTTGCTAAAGTTTATATCGAAACCAGCGAAGTCAGCTTGGTGCTCTTTGCTCACTTCTGCAATCATTTGCTCAGGTTCCACACCCATCTGCTGGGCCTTAAGCATGATTGGCGTACCGTGTGCGTCATCTGCACAGATAAAATGAACTTCGTTGCCACGAAGGCGCTGATAGCGCACCCAAATATCCGCTTGAACATGCTCTAGCATGTGACCTAAGTGGATAGAACCGTTAGCGTACGGCAGGGCGCAGGTCACCAGAATTTTTCTTGGATTAGCAGCCATAATTACTTCTTTCGCTCATGATGGGTAGAAAAACATAGCTGCAAATACTACCTGATGGACAGCATATTGACTAGCATCTGATACTGATTTATCCGTTTTAGGACGGGGGAAATCGGGCAGAAAGGGTGCTTTGGTGGTAGCATTAGGAAAAAGAGGGTGATATTACCCCGCAGCATCAACGTTACTGGTTGTTTTATAGACGAATACTGTGACGCAGATGTTGCTAATAAGCTATGACATTTATGTGGAGCGCTAATTTATGGCAACAGAAACAACAAACCATTTCGACAGTGTTGGTGATATTAGCCAATGGCTTAATCAATTTGAACATCCGCTGTTAAGTGCGGAATGGGCAGATGTCCCTCACTTTGTCTCGGTGTCGGCAGAGGGTGTGATTATTATTACGATCCCATTTGCAGCCAGCGAATTAGCTCAACAGTTGCGTCAATGGATTGCAGAACAACAGCAACAAGGCATCGTTAATGCCGCTTTAAAGTTTGATGTTCGTTGTCGAGTTGCAACACTAGCTGTTGCTGATAAACAGCCACTTAAAGGTGTAAAAAACATCATTGTAGTGAGTTCTGCTAAAGGTGGTGTCGGTAAATCAACCACGTCAGTTAACTTAGCACTGGGTTTACAGCAACAAGGTGCAAAAGTAGGGCTATTGGATGCTGATATTTATGGTCCTTCTGTACCGATGATGTTAGGCACAATGGATGAAAAGCCTCAATCACCTGACGGTAAAATGATGTTGCCTATTGAAGCTTATGGATTATATACCAACTCTGTCGGTTATTTAGTGCCAGCAGAGAGTGCGACGATTTGGCGTGGACCAATGGCATCGAAAGCTCTGGCGCAAATTATCACTGAAACATGGTGGCAAGATCTGGATTATCTTGTAATTGATATGCCACCGGGTACAGGTGATATTCAGTTAACGCTATCGCAGCAAATTCCAGTAACGGGTGCGATTGTAGTGACAACCCCGCAAGATTTAGCCTTAGCGGATGCGATTAAAGGCATCAGTATGTTCAATAAGGTTGATGTACCAGTACTGGGTATTGTTGAAAATATGAGCTATCACATTTGTAGTAACTGTGGTCATCAGGAACATATTTTTGGTACGGGTGGCGCGGCTAAAATGGCACAAGATTATGCGGTGCCATTATTGGCTCAACTACCGTTAGATATTAAAATTCGTGAAGATATTGATAACGGTAAACCAACAGTCATCGCAGCACCTGAATCAGAACAAGCGGCGGCATACATTATGTTAGCAGCAAATATTGCCAGTCGATTATATTGGCAGGGTGAAACTGTTGCCGAGCAGATTACTATTCGTACAATGTAACTGCTTACCAAACAAAATCCGTTGATATTATAATCAGATATGACAGATACCGCATTTTTGCTGGTATCTGCCATAGCAACTGCTTATAATCAGAGGGTTTAATTTATCCATATTCGCCTTGCTACGTGGTCTAATAGGTACTTTCTGATATGTCTGAAACTTCACACCAATGCGTTATTATCGGTATTGCAGGCGCTTCTGCTTCCGGTAAAAGTCTGATTGCCAGTACAGTTTATAAAGAGTTAAAAGAAAAAGTAGGCGATCACCAGATCGGTGTAATCACGGAAGATTGTTACTATAACGATCAAAGTCATCTATCAATGGAAGACCGAGTTAAGACTAACTATGATCATCCAAACGCGCTTGATCATAATTTATTGTGTGATCACCTTGAGCAGTTAATGAAAGGTGAAGCAGTAGAAGTACCACAATATAGCTACAGTGAGCATACTCGTTTACAAGAAAGTACGACGATGACACCGAAAAAAGTGATCATTTTGGAAGGTATTTTATTGTTAACTGATCCTCGTTTACGTGACATCATGCACGCGAGCATCTTTATGGACACGCCACTGGATATCTGTTTGTTACGCCGTCTGCAACGTGATGTTGCTGAACGTGGTCGTACAATGGAGTCAGTCTTGGTTCAGTATCAAAAAACGGTACGTCCAATGTTCATGCAGTTTATTGAGCCATCAAAGCAATATGCAGATATTATTGTCCCTCGTGGCGGTAAGAACCGTATTGCCATCGATGTGTTAAAAGCACATATTGCTAAATTGCTACGTTCGTAATGATTTAAAATAAATAAGGCTGACAATATGTCAGCCTTATTTTTATGGTTATGATTGTTGGGGATAATACCGTTAACCTTTGCTGACTCACCAACAAAGATTAGCCTTGTTGATGTGTTTGTATACCACCCTCATGTGCTAGGCACTGATAGGATAGGGTGTGTATTAAGCGGGAGAGAGCTTAAATGAGACTTTGTGATAGAGATATCAAGGCTTACCTTGATGAAGGTAAAATCAGCATTGAACCACGCCCATCTAATGATTGTATTAGCGGCTTAACCATTGATGTTAGCCTTGGAAATAATTTCCGAGTCTTTAACGATCATGGCGCTCCATTCATTGATCTATCCGGTAAAAAAGAAGATGTCGCCACTCAACTTGAAAAAGTAATGAGTGATGAGATTATTGTCGCAGAAGAAGAAGCCTTTTTTCTTCATCCGGGTCAGCTTGCATTAGCGGTTACGCATGAGTCAGTGACATTACCAGATAACATTGTTGGTTGGTTAGATGGTCGTTCATCATTAGCGCGTTTAGGCTTAATGGTGCATGTTACTGCGCATCGTATTGATCCTGGTTGGTCTGGACGGATTGTACTTGAGTTCTATAACTCTGGTCGTTTACCATTAGCATTACGTCCACATATGCCTATTGGTGCGTTAAGCTTTGAGACCTTATCGGGTCCTGCGGAAAAACCGTATAATAAGCGTGTTGATGCAAAATATAAAAATCAGCAAGGTGCTGTAGCAAGTCGAATCAATGAAGATGATAAGCAAAGTTAGTCACTTTAGAGATTACTGCGCTCGCGATTGATCAAGAATTATTAAAGGCAGCCTTAGGGTTGCCTTTTGTTTAGCTGTTACGTTCATGGTGAACTAATCTTGGAGTTAGTGGTCTTAATGACATTGATTTATAGGGTTAATCACCAACACATTTTTTCTGCATAGCACACTATTAATTGTGACGTTATATGCATATCCGAGGACATAATGAAAAAAATACTTTATATCTTACTCGGGCTGATTTTATTAGTCGTGATTGGTATTGGTGCACTAGTAACTTTTGTGAATCCAAATCAGTTTAAGCCTCTGCTTACTGAACAAGTTAAAAAAATGACGGGTCGAGACTTAGTTATTAATGGTGATATTAGCTGGCGATTTTTTCCAACATTAGGATTAAGTGTCGGTGAAACTGAATTTCGAAATCCAGCGGGCTTTGCGCAACCTAACTTAGTTCAATTTAAACAAGCAAATTTATCAGTATCGGTTTTACCATTATTGTCTCACCAACTTGATATTGGTCAAATGCGTTTAGAAGGGGCACATGTCTTTGTTCAAACGTTACAAAATGGCACCACTAACTTAGATGGTCTGACAGATAAAAAAGCCATCGCTGACAAAGCTGCCGCCGAGAAAACGGTAACAACCACTAATGATAATGACCTAAGTGCTCAAAAAGCCCATTGGAAAGTGTCAGTTGCGGGTATTGAGTTGGTTGATGCTAGTGCCGAAGTACTTAATGATCAAACTAAGCTGGTTGCACAACTGAATAATGTGAATTTTACGCTGGATAGTTTTCAGCCACAAACATGGACCAAAGCAACCTTTGATGTCAAAGGTAAAGTGAATGCAATAACCTTTACTGCGCAAGGAAGTACAGATCTGAATCTTGCCGCTGATTATAAGAATATTCAGTTAAAAGCCTTTTCTGCCCAAATGAGCATGAAAGAGGGCAACACTGAGATCAAACATGCTCAGTTAGGATTGGATCAGTTTACACTTGGACAATCGTCAAATGTAACCTTTTCCGTGAATGGACAAGTGCCTGATTTAAGTTTTGATACGCATGGTACAGCGAAAGTAAAACTATCTGAAGACCATAATATTGTTACGATTCAAGGGTTAAAAGTTACTAATGATTTAGCGGGTAAAGCATTGCCTCATCCGACAATGAATTTGGTTGTGAATGCTGATGCGACGTATGATATTAGTCAAAAATTGGCTTTAGTCAGTCAGATTACGATTAACGCCGATGGCACTAAGGTATCAGGCTCTGGTTCATATTTAGCGTCTACAATCCCTGATATTCGTTTTGCATTATCAAGTGATAATATTGATATCGACAGTTGGTTGCCGACGAAAAAGACATCATCAGCGGTGGTGAATAATACAGTAGCAATACCTGCTGAAGATATCTCAGCAGTCACAACTGCGGCAGATACTTCAACGCAGGAACCTGATGTTAGTGCGCTGAAAAATATTAACCTTGCAGGTATGATCGCGATTAAGCAGTTAAAAGTGGCTAATGCTGATATTTCTAATGTTAAAGTTGTGACCTCTATTAAACAGGGTATTGCGACGATTAATCGTTTTGAAGCTAACTTATATGGCGGTAAGATCACAGGTAGTGCTTCTGTGAATGCTAATAGTGTATTGCCAAGTTACCGCTTAAAAAATACCATTTCTAATGTGTCTATTTTACCGTTACTACAAGCGGTTGCTAATAATAAATTGCTTGCAGGTAAGGCAAATATTACCACTGATTTAAGCGGGCATGGTTTATCAGAAGCGAATATTCGCCATAATATTGCAGGTTCTGTTAAGGTTAATGTTTCAGATGGCGCAGTGTATGGGGTTAATATTCCCGATCTTCTACGTAATGCGAAAGCCAAGTTAAAAGGTCAAGCTGATACGAGTAGTGATACTGTGAAGAAAACCGATTTCTCAGCCTTAACGACGACGTTAATGCTAGGTAAAGGGATCGCATCAACAGATAATTTCCATTTAGCATCACCGCTACTTGCAATTACAGGGCAAGGTAACACTAATCTGGTTAATGAAAGTATTGATTTTATGATTAACTCTGAGATTGTTGCTAGTGGTAAAGGGCTTGATGAAATTAAAGGTATTGCAGTGCCTATCCATGTAAGTGGTAATTGGCAGCAACCTAAATATAACTTAAACATTAAAGACTTGTTTAAGAATAATGCTGCACTAGAGAGTAAAGCCAAGAAAGAAATTAATCGTGGCTTAGAAAAACTGTTTGGTGATAAAGCTAAAGATGACAACATTAAAAATGCCGCAGATCAGCTACTGAAAGGGTTATTTAATTAATATTCAGTATGCAGTGGTATCGTTAACGTAAAATATGATAGAAAGGTTTGCTGTTATCGGCAAACCTTTTATTTTTTAACTATATAATCAATTAAGTAGCAGGTATCTAATGACTTGTTATTATTAGGTTGGGTTTGTTTTTTATCCCTTACTAATATTGTTGAGTATTTTTATGACACCGCCAATCAAATTATGACTAACAAAATAACATCTTCTGAAAAATCGACGTTACTCTCTAAAGTAATGGGAGTATTAATTCTCGTTGGCAATACGATCAAAGCATTACCCCCGATAGACCATTTTATACGGGCAACTGATCGCTTTAACGATCGTTTAGGCAGCCAGTTTGGTGCTGCAATTACCTATTTTTCATTTTTATCACTTATTCCCATTTTAATGGTGCTATTTGCTGCGGCGGGTTTTATCTTAGCCTCAAACCAAGTACTGCTAACCAATATTATTGATAAAATTGTTGCGGGTGTGAGCGATCCTAGTTTGGCAAATACCTTAAAGCAAATGGTGCAAACGGCGATCAGCCAACGTACTACCGTTGGTTTAAGTGGTTTAGCGATTGCGCTTTATTCTGGCATTAGCTGGATGGGAAATTTACGCGAAGCGGTACGGGCACAAACCCGTGATGTGTGGGAACGTAAGCCTGAAGATAAAGAACATATTTTACTGCAATATTGTAAAGATCTTATTGGGTTAACCGGACTGGTTGCAGCATTGATTTTTACAGTGGTATTAACCTCTGTTGCGGGTTCAGCCCAAGCGACGATTGTTGATGCGTTAGGCTTAGGTGGCATCACTTGGTTACGTCCAGTGTTAACGACCATTGCTTTGACCATTTCTATTTTAGCTAACTATTTGATGTTTCTTTGGATCTTCTGGATGTTACCTCGTCGTCACTTTAACCGTAAAAGTTTAATGCAGGGTACCTTACTGGCAGCAATTGGCTTTGAAGCGATTAAATTTGCGATGACATTCTTATTACCAAAATTAGCCAGTTCTCCATCAGGTGCAGCTTTTGGTTCTATTATAGGTTTAATGGCATTCTTCTATTTCTTTGCACGACTAACGTTGTTCTGTGCAGCATGGATAGCCACTGCCAAAGAAAACCGTCCAGGCTATGGTGTTGTTGCTGATGATGATATTGAAGAGTAATGTTTAGTCGTGCTCATTAGAGTGTAATGATTTAAAGGATAGCGCGATGGCTGTCCTTTTTTAGTGGTTGTTTATTGGTTATTTATTTGTGTGTGATTTGTAAATTCAAATGCCGTCAATGGTAGCTGGATTGTTTTATTGCAGTAGCGATTTTTTGTGATGGTTCTCAGAAGTGATATAAGACGATTATTGCTATTAAGTAGTTTGATATTTATCAATATGGCTAATGGATATAACAGGCATTTTCTCTTTATGATAGATACTTTGGTTAGCAGGGTATCGGTGATATATAGGGAAATAGGTCATGTTATATTTGGAGTTTTTATTCCTGCTATTAGTGTTGTATGCAGGTAGCCGTTTTGGTGGTATTGGGCTAGGGGTTGTCTCTGGTTTAGGTTTGTTGGTGGAAGTGTTTATCTTCCGTATGCCGCCAACATCACCGCCGATCACTGTTATGTTGATTATCCTCGCGGTTGTGACGTGTGCATCGATTCTCGAAGCGGCTGGTGGTTTAAAATACATGCTACAAGTGGCTGAGCGTATTTTACGTAGTAATCCGAAGCGGGTTACTATTGTTGGTCCATTAGTGACTTATGTTATGACATTTATGTTGGGTACAGGCCATGCTGTGTATTCAATTATGCCTATCATTGGTGATGTAGCCCTTAAAAATGGCATTCGTCCAGAGCGTCCAATGGCAGCTTCTTCTGTTGCTTCTCAACTTGCTATAACGGCCAGTCCTATTTCTGCGGCAGTGGTTTATTATCTTGCGCAACTGTCGACGATTACTGATTCTGTTAATTTGCTGTCTATTTTAATGGTGACAATTCCTGCCACATTAGGCGGTACATTGTTGTTGTCATTGTATAGCTTACGTCGCGGTAAAGAATTAGAAGATGATCCTGAATATCAACGCCGACTACAAGATCCTGTGTGGCGTGATCAAATTTTGCATACCACTAAAACGTCACTGAATGAGCAATTACCACGTTCTGCGATGCATGCCGTTATCTTGTTTGTTATCGCGTTAGTGACGATTGTGATCGTGGCAATGGTGCCTGAAATTCGTACCATTGGTGATGCTGCACCAATATCGATGTCATTAATTATCCAGATGATGATGCTAGGTTTTGGTGGTTTAATTTTATTAGTTACGCGTACCAACGTGCAGAAAGTCCCAGAAGGGGTAGTGTTTAAATCAGGCATGGTAGCAGCGATTGCTATTTTTGGTATTGCTTGGATGAGTGATACTTACTTCCAATACGCTATGCCATCGTTTAAATCAGGCATTACTGAAATGGTACAAGGCTATCCGTGGACATTTGCATTAGCGCTATTTACCGTTTCTGTAGTGGTGAATTCACAAGCAGCTACTGCGCGAATGATGTTACCTGTAGGCTTAGCAATGGGATTAAACCCTGCGTTGTTAATTGGTTTAATGCCTGCGACATACGGTTACTTCTTTATACCAAACTATCCATCAGACATTGCAACGGTTAACTTTGATGTCACTGGTACGACTAAAATTGGTAAGTGGTACTTTAACCATAGCTTTATGATGCCGGGTTTAATTGGTGTTATTTCAGCCTGTTGTATTGGTTATGTGCTCGCACAAATTATTATTTAAGCGTTAATTATTGCTAATTGCTAATTGCTAATTGCTAATTGCTATTGTGATGGCATGAATTGAGATTAGAAAAGCAGAGGGCGAATCATTAGATTCGCCCTTTTTGATGATGGCTATATTGTGAATTGTGATTAAAAAGGTATAGCGATGATGATTAATCGTCAGATTGTTTTTTACCAGGCTCTTCAGGTTCTTCATAAGGCCAATAGTGATGACCAATACGGATAAGAACGGTTGCTGCAGCTAAAACGAATGCTGCCAGTGATAGCCAAATAATAAAAGTACCATCAAGCTCTTTCATGCCAAGGGTGATATAACGGGCAATCGCCATAATTGCGATATACAACGGGTAGCGAACGGGGATTTTACCGTGAGCGACAAATTGCTGCACCATTGCGAGAATTTCGAGATAAATGAACATTAATAAAATGTCGGTTAACTGAATATTACGGTTAACAAACAAATGGATAAATTCATTCACCATCGCAACAACGGTGGCTAAGGTAATGGCCGTTAATAATACCGCTTCTAAAATATGAAACACCTTTAAAAAAGGTTTACTAAATGAGCTAGGTAAATGGGAAGGCATATTGTCTCCAGCTTTAACGCTGTTTATATTCTGATTAAGCATTGGCGTATTATAAAATGTAATGCTTATTCTAATAGCAAAATTTCATTTAATTTAAACAAGTGTTCATTTTTTATTCGAAATAATGAATAAAAAAGTGGTCAAGATGGGTTTACTGATTACCAATCAATGCCTTTACGCGCTTTAATGCCTTGTTCAAAAGCATGTTTAACATTGCGTACTTCAGAAACCGTATCTGCAATTTCAATTAATTGACGATGAGCAGCACGACCAGTAATAATCACTGTTTGTTGTGATGGTCGAGTATTAATTGCATTGATGATCTCGTCTAAATCAATGTAGTCGTAAGTCACCATATAAGTGAGTTCATCGAGTAACACTACATCTAATTGGTCATCAGCTAACATCGCTTTACAATCAGCCCATGTTGCTTGTGCTGCGAGTGTATCCGCTGTTTTATTTTGGGTTTCCCACGTAAAGCCTGTTGCCATCACAGAAAAGGTTACACCGTGTTGTTGTAGAAGATTGCGCTCACCACAATCCCACGTGCCTTTGATAAATTGACCAACGCCACATTGTTGACCATGACCCACTGCACGGGCGATCATTCCAAAGCCTGAGGTTGATTTACCTTTACCGTTACCCGTAATAACCAATACTAGCCCTCGCTCTTGTTGCGCAGCATTGATTTT
>CAMQXY010000068.1 GCA_947039005.1 uncultured Photobacterium sp. | reverse complement strand
TGACCCAATCTGGGCAACAGAATCAATGGGTGGTATGGGTCTTGACGGTCGTACACTAGTTACTCGTTCAAACTTCCGTTTCCTAAACAGCCTATACACAATGGGTCCTTCTCCAGAGCCAAACATCACTGTTCTTTGGTCTGAGAAACTACCTGTAGGCTTCAAGAAGTTCTGTGCGAAGGTATCTATCGATACTTCTTCTATCCAGTACGAAAACGATGACCTAATGCGTCCAGATATGAATTCTGACGATTATGCTATCGCTTGTTGTGTATCGCCAATGGTTGTTGGTAAGCAAATGCAGTTCTTCGGTGCTCGTGCTAACCTTGCTAAGACTATGCTTTACGCAATCAACGGCGGCGTTGATGAGAAGCTTAAGATCCAAGTAGGTCCTAAGACTGACAAAGTAACTGCTGAAGTTCTTGACTACACAGATACTATGGATCGTCTAGATCACTTCATGGATTGGTTAGCAACGACTTACGTTTCTGCGCTAAACGCTATTCACTGGAGCCACGACAAGTACAGCTACGAAGCATCGCTAATGGCTCTACACGATCGTGACATCAAGCGTACAATGGCTTGTGGTATCGCTGGTCTTTCTGTTGCTGCTGACTCACTATCAGCTATCAAATACGCAACTGTTAAGCCTATCCGTGACGAAGACGGCATCGCTATCGATTTCGAAATCGAAGGTGACTATCCTAAGTTCGGTAACAATGACGCACGCGTTGATGACATCGCATGTGACCTTGTTGAGCGCTTCATGAACAAGATCCGTACTCACAAGATGTACCGTGATGCGATCCCTACTCAGTCTATCCTAACTATCACATCTAACGTTGTGTACGGTAAGAAGACTGGTAACACTCCAGACGGTCGTCGTTCTGGCGCTCCTTTCGCACCAGGTGCTAACCCAATGCACGGTCGTGACGAAAAAGGCGCTGTAGCTTCACTTACTTCTGTAGGTAAACTACCGTTTGCACACGCTAAAGATGGTATTTCATACACATTCTCTATCGTACCAAACGCACTAGGTAAAGATCTTGATACTCAAGAGAACAACCTAGCAGGTCTTATGGATGGTTACTTCCACCATGAGTCTGGCATCGAAGGTGGTCAACACCTAAACGTTAACGTTCTTAACCGCGAAACTCTAGAAGACGCAGTTAAGCACCCAGAGAACTACCCACAGTTAACTATCCGTGTATCGGGTTATGCTGTGCGTTTTAACTCTCTAACTGCTGAACAGCAGGCTGACGTTATCGCTCGTACTTTCACAGCGTCTCTATAATATAGAGCCTTCTGTGTAGGAAGTTCGCTTCCTAATAAAAAACCGGCTTATATAGCCGGTTTTTTTATGCGTCAAACTTTATATAAGAAAAACACACTTCATTACATTTTTTATATTGTCTGTATCAATATTTGTAGCTAATCTGCGCGAAAAATACCCATTAAACGCAGTTATTTACTTTTAAAATTAAGGATACGACCATCTCATGCGAAGCTCACAATCGGTATTGATTGTCGACGACAGTTAAAAAAACTTACCTATAGAACGTTGATGGCGCACCATTAGCCAACAAAAAATTATCTCTAAAAATGAACGACCTTTTATTTATCAACTACAAGCATGACAGTATTTGGATAATGATAATAATCTTGACGCCTATAAAAGCCATATTGCGGAGATGGATTAAAGAAGCTCAATGGACCTTTGAATCACAAGACTTAAAGTTAAAAACACAATATAGCAGTCGCCAACAGCCTCTTTATTAATTGTTGAATTATTATTCCGGATATATCTACATGCGAACTTTTATGCTGTTGCTAACGTTAATACTTAGCCTAACATCACAACTATCTTTGGCTAATGGTACTAACCATAAATCAACAAAACCAATATTAACCGTTGGCTATACCTCATCCAATTGGGCGCCATTAGCATTTAAGAAGAACAATAAGATCAATGGATTATTACCCTCGATATTAGATGCGATTGCCGACAAAGCCGGCTATAAAATCAAAAACATCTATTATCCAACGTTTACTGAAATGGTCTCTGCATTTAAACGTAATGAGGTCGATTTATTAATTGGTATTGCAACAACCTTCGATCGTCAACAATACATGGTGTTTAGTGATCCCATTTTAAGCACCGCATTTGCAATGCTCAGCCGTTCACCACAACACACCAAAATATCCGATCTAAATAACGTCACGGTCAGTATCGAAAATGGATTTGCTATCGAACAAAAAATAATAGACCTTCAAATTAAGGGTCAAATTCTTGCGATGCCTTCCAGTACTGTTGCACTAAATGCGGTCGAGGCAGGATTAGCAGATGTTTATATAGGTAATGGTCTTATCCTACAGAATTTACACACCTTTGGTGATTTACCACAAACGTTATATTTTTCGCCTTTAACTGAATTACCTTTTGAACGCCTATATATCACTGCAACTAAAAATAATAAGGCTATCATCGATAATATTAACCAAGCTTATAAACAACTTCCACAATCAGTATTAACAAACATCTATGATACTTGGTTAACTAATACTCAACAAAAAATGTTAGGTAATCCGCATGCTCTTCATTTAACAACTGCTGAAATAAATTACTTACAACAACATAAAAATATTCGGATTGGTTATCAATTCCCAATTTCAGAAATATTGAACAAAAAAGATATTGTTTTACATCAACTCAAAGACACTTTAGCGCATATAACAACAAAACTTCACATCACCACGACTATCGTTCCTATTAATAATTATAAAGATGCTAAACAAAAGTTAATCAATCACGACATTGATATATTAGCCGCTGTTGCAGTGTCAGGAAAACGCCATAAAGAACTCGCATTTACCGTCCCCTATGGTGAAGATAAATGGGTAATGGTCGATCGTAGCAACCATAAAAAATTAAACCAAATTGATACTTCCGATATTATTGGAGTTCTTGGCTATGGCTTTGGCGAAAATCTGGTCAAAAAACACTATCCTGAAGCCCAGATCCGTCAGTTCAAGACCAAACTCGATATTCTAAATGCAATAACTGTTGGCGATATTAATTATGGGGTAATTTCACTATCAACCGCACATGTACTACTCCAAGATAAATTTTTAGGTCAATTAAAAATCGTTGCAAGTAATCTTGATAATCATGATCGTAAAATTGCATTTGCTGTTGCACAAAATAACTTAATTTTGCGTAATGTCTTTAATAAAGCCATCGACTCTTTACCTCCAGGCACCTTAACCGACATTCAAAAAAAATGGCATACCGTCATTCTCAAAACGGATGGGGATTATCACCGCTTAATTATCTTAGTCATTGCATTTAGTTTAGTGATTTTCTGCATTATCGGTGCAATCGCCATCTGGAATCGTCGTCTTAGTAGTGAAATTAAACACCGTAAAGCGGCCGAGGATAAATTAACCTATTTAACCAATAATTTTGATGGCGTATTAATTCAATATCACCAAAAAAGTGATGATCCCATGGATATTGATATCCTATTTATGAGTGAGAAAATTTTTGATTTTATAGGTATTTCTGCGAATGAATTTTATTCATACCCTCAATTACTGCAAGATCGCATCGCTCAGCGAGATGATTATACTTATCTATTAGATTCAATGCGCAATGCGGTAAAACAAGGTTATTGGCGTACTGAACTACAATTAAACACTAAAAATTTAACAATATCCCGTTGGATCGAATTACGTTGTCAAATTACACCATCAGGCACAGGTTGGCAGTGGAACTGTATTTTGATTGATATTACGCAATTAAAACAACAGCAATTCGCATTAACCATTGCAAAACAAAAGTCCCAAGCGGCAACCATATCCAAATCACGCTTTTTAGCCATGATGAGCCATGAAATTCGTACCCCTATCAGTGGTATTATTTGTTTATTAGATTTAATGAAACCTTACGCACAACAGCCAGAATTATATCAACTTCACAAAAATTTAACCCTCTCAGGCGAAAATTTATTAAATATTGTAAATGATGTATTGGATTTTTCTAAACTTGAATCGAACAAACTAAAACTTCACCCTCAAGAAAAAACACTCAGTAAAATCATCACTATTTTAGTCCAGCCGCATGCTATTCATGCCGCTCAAAAAGGACTCGATTTAAAATTATGGCTCGATCCTACTATTGCTAAAACATTATGTTTTGATAGCATGCGCCTTAAACAGGTACTCAATAATTTATTGAATAATGCGATTAAATTCACGTTACAGGGAGGGATCCATATTGATATTTCATTGTTATCTCAGCAAAATAATCAACAAACGATCGCTTTTAAAATCACCGATACGGGTATTGGTATCTCCCCTCGCAATATCACTAAATTATTTCAACCTTTTGAACAAATAGACAAAGATAGTGCTCGTCGTTATGCAGGTACAGGATTAGGGCTATCTATTTGCCGCCAGCTTATCCAACTGATGAATGGTACGATCACTGCATCAAGTCAGCCAGAACAAGGATCATCTTTTACCATTACGTTAACATTTGATGTTTGTCAGCCCGCAACACCAATACAACTAGGTAAACACTGTGGATTATTATCAATGATAACAGATCCTATTTTGGTTGATTACTTAACTGTATGGCAATGCTCAATAACCGTATTAGATGTCACTACGAAAGAGCAGCTTGCCGCAGCAGTCTCGACCCAATGTATTGATACACTTTTTGTACCTCAATCATGGGCAATCGAACATAATATTGATCTTAATTGGATTGCAATTAACTTACCGTCGGTTAATTGGATTAATATCACCTCACCGGATATCGTGCTGACATCGAGTATTAATGCCCGTAATATTTCACTTAACCCATTGTTGCCACAGCGACTTTATCGCGCATTAACCCAACCATTTCAGCCTTATAATAATGATAACCAACATCGCTATACAGTACCGATAACACTGACACGTGAGCAGGCCATTGCAGAGAATCGTTATGTATTAGTCGCAGAAGATCACCCAATAAATCAACAAATACTTAAACAACAATTACAACAGCTTAATTATGTCGTCGATATTGTCGATAATGGTAAGCAGGCTCTAATTGCATTGGCTAATAATCACTACAATATTTTATTAACCGATTGCCATATGCCTGAAATGGATGGCTATGAATTAATCAAAACTATTCGAGAGCAAGAACAGAAAACAGCAGCAAACAGCCTGCCAATTATTGCGATTACCGCCAATGCGTTAACAAATACTGACCGTTTCCAAAAAATGGGCTTTAGTGATTATTTAATTAAGCCGTTAAAACAAAAGCAACTAAAAGCAATTTTAAATAAATGGATAAAACCTTTAAGCATCACCAATAACAACCAAAACTTATCGCTACTAACCACCAATCAACCACCAAGTACATCACCTCTCTCTATTACTATGATTAATCTTGATGAATTATTACCAATCTTTGGTGATCATGATCTTTGCTATGAACTCCTTCAGCAATATTTGGCCTCTTGTATTGATGACTTAACTCAACTTAACACTGCAATAATGCAACAAAATAATGATAATATATTTATGATTAGCCATCGAATGAAAGGCGCTGCACGTATGATGGCTTTTCATCCATTAGCACACATAACCCAAGAGCTTGAATTACGCTCACAGCAAGCCCAAATAGACACTAGCGAGTTACAACAGGACTATTTGCACATTGAGCAATTAATCGAACAATTATCACTTCAAATTAATAGTAAATAGGATCGACATATGAACATATTATTGATTGAGGATCATGACTTTCAACGTCAAGTTCTTGCAACCCAATTAGCTCATCTTATCGACCCAAATCGCGATCATATATATTGTGCAGCCAATGGTATTGATGCCTTAGCGGCAGTGAAAACATATCAACCACAATTGTTATTATGTGACCTCAACATGCCACAAATGGATGGTATTAGCTTTCTCGGCCACCTTGCTGACCAACAGTTCAGTGGCGCTATTATTATTACTAGTGCCTTAAATGCTGACATTCTTAATAGCGTCAATAAAATGTGTGTTAACTATGGTCTTAATGTATTAGGTACTTTAATCAAACCCACCCATCTTGAGCAATTAAAACAATTATTAACTCTCGCTAAGAATCCCAAACTATCAAACATCTCGACACTATCAACACCATTAGACATTAAAGACAAAGATCTTATTGATGCGTTTAATACAGATTATTTAATTCCTTATTACCAACCTATTGTCAGTTTAAAAACTGGTGAATGGATAGCTAACGAAGCATTAATTCGCTTTATTCATCCTGATCATGGCATCGTTCCAGCAATAAAATTCATTAAACATTTAGAGGATATAGGCAAAGATAGTCAACTCGCATTATTGATTATTAATCATATAATTAGCCATCAAGATATTTTTTGTGGTCGAAAAGTTGCTGTTAATATATCAGCGCAAACATTAGTTAATCGCAACTTTATTAATAGTGTACTGGCATTACATCATCAATATCCACAAATGCATCATTGGTTATATTTTGAATTAACAGAATCTGATATTTTCGAATCAGCGGGAATGGCATTAGAAGCAGCAGCAAGATTAGGTATGCATGGTTTCAATCTTTCTATTGATGATTTTGGTACCGGCTATTCATCACTTAAACAACTCGACATACTACCATTTAAATCATTAAAACTAGATATTGGTTTTGTGCAAGCAATGCCAACGAGCAACACCGCAAAAGTGATTATCGAAACCTGTTTATTGCTAGCTCAACGCCTCAATTTAATCACCATCGCCGAAGGCGTTGAAGACATTACATTATGGTTAAAACTGCGAAAAATGGGCTGTGAGCTAGCACAAGGTTATTTTATTTCGCCGCCACTACCCTTTAATCAAATTCCAATTTGGCATGCTCAGTGGCAACAACGCAGTCAACACTTGCTTAATAATTCATCCGATAATGACATAACTATTGAAACACAACCTGTCTGAATATTCGCCATTGTTAAATTGTTCTGCTACTTAACAATCCTGATGTTTCGCTATATTCAGACACCATTTTGTAATAAAATAACATATAAATAAAACGCAGTATGCGGAGAAATAGAACAATGTCAGTAACAGGTCGTATTCACTCTTTCGAATCTTGCGGAACCGTCGATGGACCGGGAATTCGGTTTATTGTCTTCCTGCAAGGTTGCTTAATGCGCTGCAAATATTGCCACAACCGTGATACATGGGATACCCATGAAGGTCGTGAAGCGACTATTGAAGACTTAATGCATGAAGCAAAATCATACCGTCACTTCATGAATGCTTCTGGTGGTGGTGTTACCGCTTCTGGTGGTGAAGCAATGCTACAGCCAGAATTTGTCCGTGACTTCTTCCGCGCAGCTCAGGCTGAAGGTATCCATACTTGCCTTGATACTAATGGCTATATTCGTAAACATACCGATGTGGTTGATGAAGTGCTGGACGCTACCGATCTTGTTATGCTTGATCTCAAGCAAATGGATGACACTATTCACCAAGATCTCGTCGGTGTAGCAAATAAACGTGTACTTGATTTTGCACGTTATCTTCATCAACGTGGTCAAAAAACCTGGATTCGCTACGTTGTAGTACCAGGCTATACTGATGATGAACGTTCTGCACACCTACTTGGTGAGTTCATTAAAGACATGGACAATATTGAAAAAATTGAGCTGTTGCCCTACCACCAGCTTGGTGAACATAAATGGGAAGCGATGGGATTTGAATACCCACTCACAGGGGTTCAACCACCGAAAAAAGAAACCATGGAAAAAATTAAAGATATTCTTGCGAGCTATGGCAAAAAGGTTATGTATTAATTTTTAACCACGCAATGTAATAACGACAGATAAAAAAAGAGCGGCTTATCTTTACCCCTGAAGGATAGATAAGTCGCTCTTTTCTATTTATATAGGAATATAAAAAATTTTTATCGTGACAACGGTAAAATTATGACAAGAAAAGAAATTAACAACACCATAATTAACAGTGAGATAGGTGCGGTATATTGCCACTTAGTTACGGGTTCTTGCATGATAACTTCCTTTACTAAATTTACACCCTAATTGATCAGGGTCATTTTTATGTGTTACATACTGTAAAGGCAGAGCAAAAAACAACCAATAACTAATATTGGAATAATACATTCCATTATCATGTCAAACTAAAACCATCTTCTCTTTCTTTATTATATTCTCTTTCTTTATTATAAAAGCAGCAATAGCCTCTGTGACTTCTCACCGCCCTTATAGGGCGATGCTTCTTGTTTCGTTAGCCAATGCTCAATAGTATTGAGTCTTACTCAGCCTCCACAAGCAGACACGACCGTCCAGCCGCGTGGGTAATCAAAACTGCTGCGCCATAACGGTTCCCTTACCACAATCTGCAACTAGGCTATGTGGGGTCTTCTTGGTCAGTCAGTTGAAATTTGGTTTTCCATCTGCACTTGATTGTCGTTACAGATAATTGAAGTGTAGCACAACAGTTAAATAACTATCGTTATTTTGCCTTATATCCCCGCCCGTATTGGGCGAGGGTTTACGGCTGAATCGCTAATTAGCTAATTTAATTTTGCTACTAAGCAGCAATGGCTTACATCCTCCCTATGAGGAGGTTTTACGCCTAACTGATAAAAAACCATAAAATGATATTTATCCATGATAAAATTATGGTATAAACCAAAGGCAAACGATTGCGCAAGTGTAAAAGTATAGATTTACACTCTAAATAACACTCAATATTAGCATTACTCTTTCTGCCTATGAGGAAATAAGCTCTCATGAAAAGCGACATCGAAATTTGCCGTGCAACTCTACTCACTCCTATTGATCGCATTGCTTTAAAGGCCGGCATTGAAGCACAAGATCTTACGCCTCAAGGCAGCTTAAAAGCGAAAGTTAAACCATCGATTTTAAAAAGATTAGCCAATAAACCCGAAGGTAAACTGGTACTGGTAACAGCGATTACTCCAACCCCTTTAGGTGAAGGTAAAACGGTAACCACCATTGGCTTAGCGCAAGGTCTAGCTAAAATTGATCAATCCGTATTTGCTTGTATCCGCCAACCATCGATGGGACCAGTATTTGGGGTTAAAGGTGGCGCTGCCGGTGGTGGTTATAGTCAAGTTGCTCCGATGGAAAAACTCAACTTACACTTAACCGGTGATATTCATGCTGTCACTGCGGCCCACAATCTTGCAGCAGCAGCATTAGACGCACGCCTTTACCATGAAACACGCCTCGGTTATGAGGCTTTTACAGCACATACCGATTTACCTGCACTACGTATTGATATTAATAATATTAGCTGGAAGCGAGTAATGGATCACAATGATCGTGCACTACGTATGATCACTGTTGGACAAAATGAGCCAGGGAAAAACATTAATGGTCTTGAGCGTCAAGATGGATTTGATATATCAGCCGCTTCTGAGTTAATGGCGATTCTAGCCCTCGCAACTGATTTAGCGGATATGCGTCAACGAATTGGTAAAATCGTAGTGGCCTATAATCTTGATGGCGAACCGGTTACCACTGAAGATCTTAAAGTTGCAGGGGCAATGGCAGTCACCATGTGTGAGGCAATTGAACCGACACTGATGCAAACCTTAGAAGGCGTGCCCACCCTGATTCATGCAGGTCCTTTTGCGAATATTGCTCACGGTAATTCTTCAATCATTGCTGATAAAATTGCGCTTAAATTAAGTGATTTTACGGTGACTGAAGGCGGTTTTGGTTCAGATATGGGTTTTGAAAAAGCCTGTAATATTAAAGCACAACAAGCAAAACGCAGCCCAGACTGTGCTGTTATTGTCGCAACCTTACGTGGCCTAAAAGCCAATTCAGGTCTCTATGATTTACGCCCTGGACAACCATTACCTGATACTATTTTTGAACCCGATGCCAACGCGTTAATTGCCGGATTTGAAAACTTACGGTGGCATATTAATAATGTCGCTAAATATGGTATCCCTGTAGTGGTTGCAATTAACCGCTTCCCACAAGATACAGATCAAGAACTGGATCAGTTAAAACAATTAATTTTAAGCACCTCTTTTAATGTTCATGTTGATGTTGCATTAAGTGAAGCATTTGCCAAAGGTGGCGATGGTGCAATCGAACTCGCTTATGCGGTAGTTAATGCCTGTAAAACCCCGGCTATCTTCAAGCCACTTTACACATTAGATCAAACCATTGAAGAAAAATTAATGGCGGTTGCGGAAGTGGGTTATGGTGCTAAAAATATTGAACTTTCACCTTTAGCAACCCAACAATTAGCGCAATTAAAGGCACAAGGGTTTAATGATTTAGCAATCTGTATGGCAAAGACACCATTATCAATTACGACTGAACCGCATATTAAAGGCGCACCAACTGATTTCACCGTACCAGTACGAGAATTAAAGTTATGTGCGGGTGCTGGCTTTATCTATGCTCTATGTGGCAATGTTATGACGATGCCGGGCTTACCTGAAAAACCTGCATTTATGAATATGGATATTGATAGTGATGGCAATATTATTGGTTTAAGTTAAGACCTCGTTGTTAATTATTAACAGTATCGGTGGTTATTCCCTATACCGATACTGTTACATTCATTTCAATAAACCCACCCTAATAAACCCACAAAAAAAGTGGTTTCCAATTAAAATCAAACAGATAAAATTTTCACCCACATATCAAATGGATAACATCCATTAACAAAAAATAATCCTATTCGTGGTGTCAGATCATTTTATTTTATACGTAACCTGCTAATCTCACGCTCATAAAAAATATTCCTTGCGCTCACTCCAGCAATACAATCAAAACTGAGTGAGAGCAATCTATAAAAAATTTGAGGCTTACTGCTATGGAAATGACTAACGCTCAACGTCTAATTCTGTCTAATCAATACAAAATCATGGCTAAACTGACACCTGAGAATGCTGGAAAGTATCAGCGCCTACAAATGATTATCGAACGTGGTTACTGTTTACAAATGCGTGAACTTGATAAAGATTTTGGCGAAGTCTCAGAAGATGAATGTAAACAAACCCTTGAAATAATGGAAATGTATCATGCACTGCAAGAATCATTTAATTTAGAAGATTGCCGTTGTGATGGTGCAAAAGATATTGACCAACGTCGATTACAATTCTTAGGCTTTGATGCTATTACCGAAGCTAAATTAGTAAATTATGTGCGTTTCCTTACAAATGATGAAGGTCTATACCCACAGTTTCCTAAAAATGAACATCAATTTAATAGCCACGTACCGATGCTTGATAAATATCTACGCATGCTAACGATTTGGCGTGCATGTCCACGCCACTACCACTTATCATGCAGTGAGATCCAACAAATTATTACTGCGTAAATTGTATTATTTTCCCAATAAAACCGAGTCCATAAACTCGGTTTTATTACTTTAGTTTTCATTCTCTCTCTGTGAAAACAAAAAACAAATTTGAAACGTAGTACATTACTAACAACAACACTATTGCACCATCTTAACAACAGCATTTATTTTGTTATAAAAACCGTTAGTGATCATTTCTATCACTGACGTATAATCATTACACTTCCTCGCTATTAATTAGTAACCTAAAAAGGTCACCTTTATTAGCAAATGCTATTAGTCATGGAATATATAATAACAATGATTCGCTGTGTAAAGAACAATACTATCGGTAATCGTCTGACTTCAGCCATTATATTAATGGCATTTTTAACTATTAGTGTCAGTGTTATTGCAGCATTAACATGGCAAAAACTTAGCCAGCAAATAGGGATTATTTCCAACGACAATATGCCAACATTACGTGCTAGTTATCGTTTAGAGCGTAGTACGGCAGAATTACAAGCGGCGTTAACAGCATTAGACATGAACGCTAATCCGTTAAAGCATAAAGCGATTAAGAAAGATATCACGTCTATTTTAAAAGATATTCAACAATCAATAGATAATATTTCAAGTTTATATTACTACCCAAAAATAAAAGCAGGCCAACAGCTATTAGTTGCTAATATTGACAGCTATATCACATTATTACACCAACGAAATACTCAACGATTTGCATTAAAACAAACACAAAACAATATCAAATGGTTACATCAAGATTTAATTGATGAATTACAACCGCTACGACTAGAAATTGAATGGCAAATGATGCGGTTACTGAATAATCCTCAGCAGTCACCACTTAAGCATGAAAGTAACATTAAAAATGTTATGACCGAATTTTCTGTTATTCAAGCGATTACGGTTAATGAAAATGAATTACACCAACTTATTGAAGATACCATTCTGCATCGTCAACATAATGATATCAACACTGCATTTAATACTATTCATAAGAAAATATTGCAGCTCAATGAAATCAGTAAGCAATTAAATAATTATCCGTCAACAATTACTTATCGCCATTTACAGCAAGAATTTACTCAATTAATTATTCCCAATGGAAACCTCCAAAAATTATTAATACTCAACAATATAAATAATATCAAGATCACTCAATCCCAACGAAATATTCGGAATCAATTAACACACCAAGAAAATATAATTCAAACCCTTGTCGGCCATGCTGATACTGCATTGAAAAAACTTAATGGCGAAACACGACATTCAATTTGGATCAGTAATTTAGTTTTATTTGGCGTAGTCTTTATTACTATTATTCTTAGTATTATATTATCTGTTTATTTAGTCGGTCGTGGGGTAGTGAAACGCTTAAATCTACTAGGTAAAGATTTACAATCCATTGCCAGTGGTGATCTTAATGCGCATATACAAACAACGGGCGTTGATGAAATAGGTATTTTAGGTGACAATTTGCGCTATTTTTGTCAACAAATGCAAGAAATTCAAAATTCTAATGCTTTAAACCTGATCAATAATACCCAAGCGAGCATTATTACTTGTGATCTCAATGGTGCCGTTGAATCTGTTAACCCACAAGCACTGAAACAATTAAACTTCTGTAATGTGACCAAAAAACACCAAGTCTGGGATCTATTTAATACTTCAACCCTGACAAAGCTACAACACTTGTTTACCGCTAACGGACCATTAATGGCCAATGGCGCTTATAACATGACCGTAAAATTAGTCACTAAACACAACCAAAGTTTATATTTACGCTTAGATTTTCGTACCTTTACCCAAGGTAATGATGACAAAGTTATTATTACTATGACTGATATTACCGAGCAAGAGAATACAGCCCGCTGGTTAGAAAGTACCATTGCAGAAAAAACCCAATCTTTAACCATCCGAAATCAACAACTACGCGATGAAATCGAAGATCGTAAACGGATTGAGGGTGACTTAATCGAAACCCAAGATGAATTAATTCAAGCAGCAAAAATGGCCGTTGTGGGTCAGACAATGACATCCCTTGCGCATGAACTTAATCAACCTTTATCTGCGATTTCGACGCGAATCTTCAGTGCTAAACTTGCACTTGATCATAAAAAATACGAAAATCTACCTACAAATCTGACAAAAATAGACGATCTTGTGACTCGAATGAGTAAACTGATCATGAGTTTTAGAAACTTTGCCAAAAAACAATCAGCAACCAAACCATTAAGCAAAGTGGATATTCAAGATTCAATCAAGCAAGCATTAATATTGGTCGAAAGTCGAGCAAAAGTACAAAAAATAACAATAGTGAATACAATTAATCACCCACTTTATGCGCTTGCCGATCAAGTTCAACTAGAACAAATTTTAGTTAATTTATTGGTGAATAGCTGTGATGCCGTAGCGCATTGCGAGCAACGAGAAATAACAATTACTCTATTAAATAGCTCATCGAATAAAATTCGGTTCGCTGTTTATGATAGTGGCGATGGTTTTGATGCCACGATCATTAACAAATTATTCATTCCCTTTACCACCACTAAAGATGTTGGGTTAGGCCTTGGATTAAGCATTTGTGGTTCAATTATGACGCGACTAAAGGGTGAAATCTTCCTTGCATCTAGCTTAACAGGTGGAGCAATGGTCGTACTGGAGTTAAATAAATATGATAAGTGATGATATTGAAGTACTGATTGTGGATGACGATCATGATGTTGTCGAAGCCTATCAAGAACTACTTGAAATAGCTGGATTTAAAGCAAAAAGTGTAACAGATCCGACCTTGGTTTTAGGAATGCTAAAGCGTAATTGGCCGGGTGTTATCGTTTCTGATATGTACATGCCAGGTTTAGATGGCATGGAATTATTAGCCAAAATCCAACAGTATGATCATGAACTACCGGTAATTATTATTACTGGACATGGTGATATTCCAATGGCCGTAGGGGCGCTTAAAAAAGGTGCAGTCGACTTTTTACAAAAGCCATTACAGCCAAAAGAACTGATTACGCTACTTGAGAAATATTTACCTCAACGTCGCCAAATCATTGAACAACGCAACACATTACACACAACAACCGCAGAAGTATTATTGGGAGAAAGCCCATTAATCATTAAAATTCGCGAGCAGTTAAAAACCATCGCATTAACCACCAAAGATGTGTTAATTGAAGGTGAAAACGGTACGGGTCGGCATACTGTTGCAAAATTACTTCATCAAAATAGTCAATTAAGTAATGGCCCTTTTGTTGAAGTCAATGCTGCTAATATTACCCGCACCCCCGATTTACAGCGCAGTATGATTTCAGCGCGCAGTGGCTGTTTGTGTTTATGTAACCCACACCATATGCCGATTGAAACCCAACAATGGCTCTGTCGTTTTCTACTTGAACAAGAACGCCAAGGTAAAAAAGAAGTCCGAGTGATCGCATTATTTGATGGTGATCCAACGGAATCAGTCGAGACCGAACAATTTTTACCTGAGCTGTTCTACTTTTTAAGTCAAGTACGGTTTAATTTACCAACCTTGCGCCAACGTAGCAGTGATATCACATTGATATTTAAACACTACATTAAGCAAAGTTGTAAAAAACTCAATAAAACAATCCCTGCGATTGATAAAGCCTACCTCGCTATTTTGAACCGTTATGAATGGCCGGGAAATGTCTTAGAGCTTAAAAATGTCGCTGAGTTATATGCGATTGGTATTGTTAAACTAGCAGGGCAAGAACGTTCTAAACCTTTAGATCAAATGAGTAGCCCACTTGATGATCTGGTCGATGGCTATGAAAAACAAGTGATCGAAGATGCGTTATACCTGTTTTCTGGTCGCATCAATGAAGTGTCATCATACTTACAAATACCGCGTAAAAAGCTCTATTTAAGAATGAAAAAACACGGGCTCGATAAAGCTGAATATAAAGTACGTACCACGAATTAACCGTCTATGACACAACAAGCCTTCAGTGATGAGGGCTTCGTTTTTTCCTCAAAATCTGTTAGCGACAACCGCTAATAACCATTACACTCTACGGCTGTTTTTCAGCTTTGGTCTATATACATGTCTTATCAATGCCCTTTATGTCACCTGCCACTTACTATGGACGCTAACAGCGCATCATCAACCTCATACCGCTGTAGCAATAATCATCAGTTTGATCAGGCCAAAGAAGGCTATGTAAACTTGATGCCCGTACATCATAAAAGCTCGAAAAACCCTGGCGATAATAAAGAAATGATGCAAGCTCGACGCTTATTTCTTAATACTGATCATTACCAACCATTGCGTGATGCGGTTATGGCACAGTTACGTCAACACTTACCGCAAGATGCTACTGAGCTACTTGATATTGGTTGTGGTGAAGGGTATTACACCTCCGAGTTTGTGCAACTACGTCAACAATTTCCAGACATCACCGTCCACGGCTTAGATATTTCAAAAGTTGCGGTTAAATATGCCGCCAAACGCTACCATGATTGTGATTTCTGTGTTGCCTCTAGCCACCGCTTACCGTTTGCGGATCACTTTTTTGATGGTGTAGTCCGTATTTATGCGCCCTGTAAAGGTGAAGAATTACATCGCGCGATTAAATCTGGCGGTATTCTAGTGGCTGTAACGCCTGCACCTCGTCATTTATATCAGTTAAAAGAATTGATTTATGACGGTGTTAACTTACATGATGTGCCGGTAGAAAATATTGAAGGGTTTGAGTTAGTCGTGGATCAACAACTGCACTACGACATGACACTCAGTGGTGAAGAAGCAACAGCATTAATGCAAATGACCCCTTTTGCATGGAAAACCTCAGATCAAGTTTGGCAACAACTTGCACAAGCCCAAGACTTTGCTTGTGAAGCTGATTTTGCGATCCGTGTTTATCGTCGCCAATAAGCGCAAATAGTGAGATTGCTTATCATTGGATATTGATAAGCAATCTCAGCCTACCTATTATTTAAAGCATTC
>CAMQXY010000067.1 GCA_947039005.1 uncultured Photobacterium sp. | reverse complement strand
TAACTATTCAGTGAGTGCCCACACAGATTGCATGGTCAAATTGTTAAAGAACGTTAGCACAATACATCGTATTGGCTGAGGCTGCGTATACTACTCCGCGCCAATTTAAAGTCAACAAGTTTTTTTAAATTAGATTTAACAAACCCTTTACTGACCTGCCTTGCGTTAAAAACTAATTACATTTCTAACCATTCGAATAACATTCGAATCAAGACTGCGATTTTCATAGCTTAATGTAAGACAAAAATAGTCAATTACCACAATGATTTTTTATAAACCGCTTATCGACAAGTTACACACAGGTTGTAAGTAACTTACTAACCGTAGGTATTCCGTGTCGTTGGGCTGCATTATAGAGGGAACAGAAAGGATGACAATTGTTTATTTACTTTTTTGGTGTGAATGCTAGCAATACCAACCAAAAGCCACAAAAGACTCAATATTCATACAGCAACATCCTTAATTGATAGTCGTAATTTAAAAATACTGCTGACTATTTAATCAATCAATGGCTTTCGGTTAATTTAAAATGATTATGAGACAATAAAACAAGGGTTCAATAAGGGTTCACGATCATAACGAAGTGGTAAACCATCAAGATCATTCACTGTAGCACCAGCACTCTCAGCAATACATTGACCAGCTGCGGTATCCCACATCATTGTTGGTCCGAAACGCGGGTAATATTGGGCGCGTCCTTCAGCCACTAAGCAAAACTTTAATGATGATCCAACCTCAACCAATTTATGCTCACCTAATTGTTGAAGGTAAACAGCTAACTCAGCAGAAGGGTGTGAACGACTACCAACAACGGTTGGAATAGTAGAGGGTAGAAGACGAATCACATCTTTACCTGCTTTAGTCACAAGCCAAGCTGTTTTACTGTCACCCAACCACGCTTTATTTAATGCTGGCGCACAGACCACCGCTAAAATAGGTTTCCCGTTTTCAATAAGTGCGATATTAACGGTAAACTCGCCATTCTTATTGATAAATTCTTTGGTGCCGTCAAGTGGATCCACTAGCCAAAAAGATTGCCAATGTTGACGCTGTTGCCAATCCGTATGTGGTGACTCTTCGGATAAAATGGGGATATCAGGCGTTAGCTGTTGTAACTGACTAATGATAATTTCATTCGCGGTAAGATCAGCAATGGTTACGGGACTATTATCAGCTTTATTTTCAACAGTAATATTACTGTGATAATGCGTCATTATTGATTTACCCGCATCCAATGCGATGTTGTATATAGCATCAAGTAATGTTGTCACTTACGGTACTCCTGTTACCGGGTTATCAAGCAATAATACCTCGACTCCGTAAAGCGTTAATACATTGCTCAACTAACTCATTAATATTATGACTATCAGCAGCGAGATGAATTTCAGGTTGTAAGGGTAATTGGTACTCAGCATCAATACCTGTAAATTGCTTTATTTCACCCGCCCGTGCTTTTTTATAAAGCCCTTTAGGATCACGTTTTTCACATTCAGCCAAAGGGGTATCAACAAATACTTCAATAAATTCACCTTGTGGCAGTAAATCTCGAACTAATTGTCTTTCTTCACGATGGGGCGAGATAAATGCACTTAGTACGATTAATCCTGAATCAGCCATTAGCGTAGCAACCTCACCAATCCGGCGAATATTTTCACGTCGATCTTGAGCTGAAAAGCCAAGATCTTTGCATAACCCATGGCGAACATTATCACCATCTAATAAATAGGTATGATAACCCAACGCCAATAATTGATGCTCTAAGGCTCCAGCAACCGTTGACTTACCAGCACCACTCAACCCAGTAAACCATAAAACACAAGGCTGCTGCTGCTTTTGCTGACCTCGCTGCTCTTTAGTCACACTATAACTATGCCAGACAATATTATTGTTATCGTCATGGGACTTCGTTGTCGTATTCATAACATATTCCATTGTTAATTTAGTTAAAAGGAAAGACGAATGGGATCAAGATCAACACTACGGTGGAATACACAATTGAAAGCGGTAATCCAAGTTTAATATAATCTCTAATTTTATAATTACCGATGCTGTAAACGAGTAGATTAGTTTGATAACCATACGGTGAAATGAAACTCGCACTCGCGCCAAATAACACTGCCATAATAAAAGGCATCGGATCGACACCATAACCCAACGCCAAGCTATAGCTAATTGGAAAGGCCAATGCTGCCGCAGCGTTATTGGTGATCAGTTCAGTAAGAATTAGGGTGAGCAGATACATGGCAATTAAACCGCCATACACTCCCCAGCCATTAAATGCGGTGATAAGTGCTTGTCCCATATGCTGTGATAAACCACTGGTTATCATTAATTGTGCCAGTGTTAATGCAGATCCAACAATAACGACAATATCAATCGGAAATCGGCGTCGAAGCTCATTAAAAGAAATAATCCCCAACCCCACCAGCAGTACCAAATAAACGGCTAACCCTTTAATCAATGGTAGCCAATCAGCTAAAGCCAATACAATCACACTAAAAAAACCGACTAATACTGTTGTGCTGCGGTAACGGTCTAAACGTGCGCTTGAATCAAGACCATTAATCAATACAAATTCACGTTCAAGCTTGGTTTGCTTTTGGTTAAACAATTTCCCCGGCACAATAACTAATGTATCACCTGCTCGTAATTCAAGATTACCCAAGCCTCCGGCTAACCGCTCATGACCGCGACGAATGGCGACGACTACCGCATCAAAGTTTTCACGAAATTGAGTGCTTTTTAAGGTACGACCACAAATGGCAGCAGAATGACTGACCACAACCTCCATCATCGATTGACCATTAAGATGATGCTGACCAAATAAATGCAGTCCTTCTATTTCTTGTAAGGTGGTGACACTTTCAATATCACCACAAAACAATAATCGGTCGCCTGCTTGTAATTTAGTATCAGGGCAAACAGGGGCTACCGTCTTACCGTCACGAATAAGCTCAGCCAAAAACAAACGCCGCAATGCACGAAGTCCATTTTCAGAGACACTCTTTCCTATTAACGGTGAATGACTTTTTACTCGCGCCTCTAAAAAATAAGGCAGCTGTTCTTCACTGTCATCATCGTTATCTGGTAAAAAATAACTCAGTGGGATTAAGATCATTAACCCAATAACTAATACCGCTAAGCCAATCATGGTCGGGGCAAAAAAACCAAGACTCGGCAAACCGACATCTTCAACAAAACTATTAATAATAAGATTAGTCGATGTACCAATTAAGGTCAGTGTGCCCCCTAAAATAGCGGTATACGACAAAGGCAGTAATAATTTAGAGGGTGCGTGGCGTTGATTACGTTTTATCGCTCCAATTAACGATACAACCACCGCGGTATTATTAGTAAAGGATGATAATAACGCGGTTGATAATCCTAGCTTAGCGACAACTGAACTATGGCTGCCTTGTGAAATTTGACGACCAACCCAGCTGATTAAGCGGGTTTTTTCCAGTGCAATTGACACTAAAATCAACAGCACTAAGGTTAATAATGATGAGTTAGTAAAATTTGCGGCAATGGCAGGTAATTCAATTAAGTTTGCTTGAAAACCAACAAATGCACTGCCAGCAAATAAATACGCGGGTTTAATCTTCGTAGTGAGCAAGCAGAGAATAATCACTACTAGCATTGCCAGCACAGTAGCTTGTTCCCAGCTCATTCACATTACTCCAGTAATTGACCGATATCTTTCGCGTCCCAATGCGGGAAATGCTTACGAACCAGCGCATTAAATTCAACTTCAAACGCTGAATAACGACTGTTTTTATCTATTGCTAATGGTTCACGAATTAAGCCGGCACCAACAGTTACATTGGTTAATCGATCAATAATGATAAAGCCGCCAGTATCTTTACAGGTTTGATAGCTATCAACGGCAATCGCATCGTGTAAGTTGAACTCACATAAGCCAATGCCATTAAGGGGTAACGTCTCGGTTGTAAAGATATCAAGACTATTAATATCAACTTGATGACGTATCGCACTCACACTGCCTAGCGTTTTTTTACCTGCCACTTTAATATCATACTGACGTCCCGCCGTTAATGCGGTTTCCCCCATCCAGACAATATCTGCCAATACATTGTTACTTAACGGCACGTCATCTTCCGCTGCGATCAACGTATCACCACGACTAATGTCAATTTCATCCGCTAAGGTAACAGTAATGGCTTGGCCTTTGGTTGCTGATGCTAAGTCACCATCAAAAGTAACAACCCGCTCTACGGTCGATGTTTTTCCTGACGGCAATGCAGTTACTCGTTGCCCAACACGTAACTCACCTGACGCTAATGTGCCAGCAAAGCCGCGAAAATCGAGATTAGGACGATTCACATATTGAACAGGAAAACGTAAGTCTGCCGAATCATCATCCGTCGACAAATCAACGTATTCTAATAGCGTTAATAACGGCTCGCCTTGATACCACGGCATCTTGGTACTTTGACTGACAACATTATCGCCTTCTAAAGCTGACAGAGGTAACAATTGAATATTGATATTAGGGTTGAGTTTTTTTGAAAACTGGAGGTATTGCTGACTAATTTCATCAAAATGTGCTTGTTCAAAATCGACCAAATCCATCTTATTAATTGCCACAATAAATTGGCGGATACCAAGTAAACTAGCGATATAAGAATGACGTCGAGTTTGATCTAAGACCCCTTTACGGGCATCAATTAAAATAACTGCCACATCACACGTCGAAGCTCCGGTTGCCATATTACGGGTGTACTGCTCATGCCCCGGCGTATCAGCAATAATAAACTTACGCGCTTTGGTGGAAAAATAACGGTAAGCGACATCAATGGTGATCCCTTGCTCACGCTCAGCTTGCAGTCCATCGACTAATAATGCCAAATCAGGCTTATCACCCGTGGTTCCGACTTTTTGACTATCCGAGTGAATCGCAGCTAATTGATCTTCATAAATCTGATGCGAATCATGCAACAAACGACCAATTAAGGTACTTTTACCATCATCAACGGAGCCACAGGTTAAAAATCGCAGCAGAGATTTATTATGGTGTAGATCGAGGTAAGCTTCGATACCTAACTCTGCGACCTGTTGTTCTATCACACTGTTCATTATTCTCTCCTTAGAAGTAACCTTGGCGTTTTTTCAATTCCATTGAGCCAGATTGATCATGATCGATAGCTCGACCTTGACGTTCACTGGATGTCGCCACCAGCATTTCTTCAATGATCCCCGGTAACGTATCAGCAGTAGATTCCACCGCTCCCGTTAATGGATAACACCCCAACGTCCTAAAACGGACACTTTTTTGTTGAATTGTTTCGCCCGGCAGTAACTCTAATCGTTCATCGTCAACCATTATTAACATCCCATCACGCTCAACAACCGGTCGTACTTGAGATAAATACAGTGGCACAATTTCAATTTGCTCTAAAAAGATATATTGCCAAATATCAAGCTCAGTCCAATTTGATAACGGGAACACTCGAATGCTTTCGCCTTTATTAATTTGACCGTTATAGGTTTTCCATAATTCAGGGCGTTGATTTTTAGGATCCCAACTGTGATTTTTATCGCGGAATGAATACACTCTCTCTTTAGCGCGTGACTTTTCTTCATCGCGACGAGCACCACCAAACGCAGCATCAAAACCGTATTTATCCAGCGCTTGTTTTAGACCTTGAGTTTTCATGATATCAGTGTGTTTTGATGAGCCATGAGTAAATGGCCCAACCCCCATCGCCAAGCCTTCAGGGTTTTGATGGACTAATAAATCAAAACCGTATTTCTTGGCAATACGATCACGAAACTCAATCATTTCGCGAAATTTCCAATTGGTATCAACGTGCAGCAGTGGAAATGGAATTTTCCCAGGATAAAAAGCCTTGCGAGCTAAATGCAACATCACTGATGAATCTTTACCAATGGAGTACATCATTACAGGGTTATCAAACTCAGCTGCGACTTCTCGTAAAATATGAATACTTTCCGCTTCGAGCTGCTTGAGGTGGGTTAAACGTTTCGAATCCATCACTCTCTCCATGCTATGCCAGCTTCACTACCGCTTCAGGTTGCGGTAATAACTGTTCCTTTGTTGTGAACCAAGCTAATTTATGTGACAACTTAACGACTTCGCCGACAACAATTAATGACGGCGAAGCAGCATGCTGTGCTAAATCGGCGAGTTCATGTAACTGTCCGGTTAATACTTTTTGGGTGGCTTGTGTTCCACGTTCGATAATGGCGATTGGGGTATCAAGGGCGCGGCCATGCTGTAACAACTGCTGCTGAATATGACTCGATTTCATTAGCCCCATATAAATCACTAAGGTTTGATTACCACGGGCTAAGGTTGACCAATCTAGCTGCTTACCATCGGGCTTTAAATGACCGGTAATGAACATCGCTGTTTGAGCATAATCACGGTGGGTTAATGGAATACCTGCATAAGCGGTTGCGCCTGCTGCAGCTGTTATTCCGGGTACTACTTGAAAATCAATCCCCGCATCCACCAGCACTTCTAATTCTTCAGCACCACGACCAAATACAAACGGATCTCCGCCTTTAAGCCGTACTACTCGTTTACCTTGTTGGGCATATTCAACAATTAATCGGTTAGTTTGATCTTGTGGCACACTATGAAAACCCGCTTTTTTTCCGACACAGACTAATTCCGCATCACGGCGCACCAACGCCATTACTTCATCGGAAACAAGGTAGTCATACAGCACTACATCTGCTTGCTGCATGAGTTGCAACCCACGTAAGGTTAATAACCCTGCATCACCAGGTCCGGCACCAATTAACGCGACTTGACCTTCCGGTGACGTATGTTGCTGTAACTGTTGTTCTAATGCTTGTTGCGCTTCACTATGACGACCGACGGCAATCAAATCAGCAAAACGACCATTAAAAGCTTGCTCCCAAAAGGCACGACGACTAGAAAAGGTAGGGAGCTTGGTTGCAAGATAACCTCGAAAGCTACCAGCAAGGGTTGCCATCTTACCTAAGTGCTGTGGCAGTATCGCTTCTAGTTTTTGACGCAGTAAACGCGCAAGAACGGGCGCTTTACCTGATGATGAAATCGCAACAATGATCGGTGAACGATCAATAATTGACGGCACAATAAAACTGCAACGTTGAGTATCATCAACCACATTCACCAATACTTGGCGTTGATTCGCTGATTGATAGACCAAGGCATTCAGCGCTTTATGTGGCGTTGCAGCAATGGCTAAAAAAATCCCATCAAGATCGCTAGGAGTAAACTCTTCACCAACATGGCGAACTTGACCCGCGGCAATGGCTGCCTCAAAATCTGTATTAAGCTTAGAGGCAATCACCCCCACATCAGCACCTGCTTTTAATAACATCCTTGTTTTGCGCCATGCGCTATTACCGCCACCAACAACCAAACAGGGTCGACGCTTTAAATCAGCAAATATTGGCAAATAATCCATTGTTAACTCTCCATTGTTGCTCTGTTACCACTATAGAGAGCCTGTGATATAACTTGAAAGTCTAAAGTTTCATTTTTTATACCAAAAAGTTTGGTTGTTCATTCAAACGCGCTCTTTTTGCTACCAAAGAGGATGATCAACCGCGAATAAATACAAACCAAACATAAATAGCGAATAGCTACCAAAATGGAGGATTTTCAAATAACACTTCGAACCTAAGTTATGCTTTTTCTTTCTTAATTTAATGATTCATTTTTGCTTCCAGCCCCATAGTTACGGTTATTTAACGGCTTAATAATCGTTGTGCATATAAAAAATGAGAGTTAAAGCACAATTACGCGATTGGTTGTGATAGTAACCGCATAAGATTTGCTATTTTAAGCGCGCTTTCCTTGCCTATCCTTTGGAGATACACATGACACTATCTGTTAAGCCTTTATCAATTGCGGTATTAGGCGGACTCCTGCTACTTGCCGGCCCTGCAAACGCAGAAACAATTAAATTACGTATTCTTGAAACAACAGATATTCATACAAATGTAATGGATTACGATTATTACAAGGATAAGCCAACCGATAAAACAGGCTTAGTGCGCACAGCAACGTTGGTTGAGAAAGCGCGCGCCGAAGTAATTAACAGTGTCTTGGTTGATAATGGTGATTTGTTACAAGGCAGCCCGATGGGTGATTACATGGCAGCCAAAGGTATTAAAAAAGGCGAGGTTCACCCTGTTTATAAGGTCATGAATCAACTTGGCTACGCAGTAGGTAATATTGGTAACCACGAATTTAACTATGGTCTGGATTTCCTTGATACCAGCATCGAAGGCGCAAACTTCCCTTATATCAATGCCAATGTTTATGATTTAAAAACCGGCAAAAACTTATTTACGCCTTACCTTATTCAGGATTACACCTTCAAAGATAACGATGGTAATAACCAAAAACTAAAAATTGGTTACATTGGTTTTGTGCCACCACAAATTATGGTGTGGGATAAAAACAACCTTGAAGGCAAAGTAGAAGCGAAAGACATTAAACAAACCGCTGAGAAGTTTATTCCACAAATGAAGGCGGAAGGCGCAGATATTATTATCGCTATTCCACACTCTGGCGTTTCAACTGATCCGTATAAAGTGGGCGCTGAAAACTCAGTCTACTTCCTCACCCAAGTTGATGGAATCGATGCAATCGCATTTGGTCACTCACATGCGGTATTCCCAAGCAAAGACTTTGCTAATTTACCGGGTGTTGATATTGAAAAAGGCACCATTAATGGTATTGCAGCAGTGATGCCAGGTCGCTGGGGTGATCACGTTGGTATTATGGATTTAGTGTTAAATAAAGAAGGCAATAGCTGGAAAGTAACCTCAGCCCAAACTGAAGCTCGCCCTATATTTGATAAAGCCAACCAAAAATCATTAATCAAAGCCGATCCTAAATTGGTTGCAGCAGTAAAGATTGATCATAATGCCACTCGTGATTTTGTTAACCAACCCATTGGTAAAGCTAGCGATGTGATGTACAGCTATTTAGCCTTGGTTCAAGATGATCCAACTGTACAAATCGTTAACTTGGCACAAAAAGATTACGTTGAACGCTTTATTCAAGGCGACCCCGATCTTGATGGCCTGCCAGTATTATCCGCAGCAGCACCATTTAAAGCTGGCGGTCGTGGCAATGATGCGGGCAACTACACCGAAGTAGAAGCTGGGCTACTGACATTCCGTAACGCGGCTGACTTATACTTGTATCCAAATACGCTAGTTGCAATGAAAGTGACCGGCAAAGAAGTACAAGAATGGCTAGAATGTTCAGCGGCACAGTTTAATCAAATTGATGTTAACAGTGAGAAGCCACAAGGACTGATTAACTGGGGTGGTTTCCGTACTTACAACTTTGATGTCATTGATGGTGTGAAATACAACATTGATATTTCACAACCTGCAAAATACGATGGCGAATGTAAGCTAATTAATCCAACCGCGAACCGGATTAAAGATTTAAGCTTTAATGGTAAGCCGATTGATTTAAAGCAGACGTTCTTAGTCGCAACTAATAACTACCGCGCTTACAGCGGCAAGTTTGCAGGAACGGGTGAAGCGTTCGTTGCTTTTGCATCACCCGATGAAAACCGTACCGTGTTATCCGATTACATCAGTCGCGTGAGCAAACAAAAAGGTCAAGTTGTACCAAGTGCTGATAATAACTGGCACTTCACACCACTGAAAAGTGATAACAAGCTAGACATTCAATTTGAAACAGCGAACAGTGATAAAGCAGCACAGTTTATTAAAGAGAAAGGCCAATACCCAATGCAACAAGTAAGCACCACTCCGGGTGGGTTTGCTATTTACCAATTGGATCTTCAGGCTAACAAATAATAACACTGCAACGTAATATCAATATACCGCAACCTTGGTTGCGGTATTTTTTTGATACACTGCAACGATTGCCTCTTTAAACATTAAATTACCTATGCCATTAAATAATCATCCTGAATTAACAGCGTTCTTAGACCAACTTGGCGCAGATGCTGCCACCATCAGCGATGTCACTGCCGTTGCTGAACCGCTGGATCTTCCAACTCGGCATATTTTATTACACCAAGGGCAAACCCAAACCCATTGCTACTTTTTATTAAACGGATTGTGTCATGCTTGTTACTTAACAGAGCAAGGTAAACAGTTCAGTAAAGAGTTCTATTGGGATCAAGATGTGATCATTGGTTTTGAAAGTTTAATCACTAACGAGCCATCTGCATTTTTATTAGAAACACTATCTGCCAGCCAATTAATCATGTTGCCCATCGCACTGTTTCAACAATGGCGTCAGCAACAACATCCGTTGTATCAAATATTATTAGAACGCCAATTACGTCATAAAGAACACAAAGAACGCTTTATGTTAATGCATACCCCTGAACAACGGCTGCAACTGTTCAGTGAACATTTTCCAGAGTTAGTCGACCGAATCACCGATTATCAATTAGCGTCTTACTTAGGGATTACTTCCATTAGTTTAAGCCGTATCAAAAAACGGATCGCAAGTGACGATAGTATTGATAAAAGTTAACCATTGTTAACCTCATTACTGATAAATATCGATACACTCAGCAGTATATCTAATAAGGACTTTAACCATGACGACTTGGCAATGTTTACCCTTTGAACAACTGACCACCCACCAGCTTTATGATCTTTTAAAGTTACGTTCTGATGTGTTTGGGGTTGAACAAAATTGTGTTTACCCTGATCTTGATGATCACGACCGAGCCGATAGTGTTTACCATTTACTGGGTTACGCAAACAATGAACTCGTTGCGTACCTCCGTTTATTAGCGCCAGGGGTAACCTATGATAACGTCAGTATTGGGCGGGTGGTAGTGATGCCAAGCCAACGTAAACATGGCCTCGGTCATCAATTATTACGTCAAGGATTAACCCATGCAGAAGCAATTTGGCCGCAACAGTTAATTGAAATTGGTGCTCAACAATACTTAGTCGATTTCTATCGTTCTCATGGTTTTATTCAAACCTCAGATATGTATCTTGAAGACGGCATTCCTCACGTCGATATGCAATTATTACAAAACGCTGTGTGACTTCTCACCGCCCTTATAGGGCGAGGGTTTACGGCTGAATCGCTAAAAATGCACTAACCCATAATGCCGATTAAAAACAACAAGCCGCCAAGTTTACCACTGGCGGCTTGTTTATTTAGGACTCAATCATAGGTTATTTATTGGCGGTAAAAACGACCACTGGCATTTCTTGCATACGAAACAGATACACCGTTACCTTGAATTTTTAAGCCATCTATCTTGCCTTGACTATTTTGACGGTAACGTAACGTTTGTCCGGCTTGAATACGACTAATTGGCTTCCCCGCCCCTTCAATATTCGCCATGGCATAAAGATCGCCTAACGGTAAATTTTTATCACGGAAAATATTGGCTAAGGTTTCCCCCGCTGGTACTTTCAAACTATACCACTGACCTGCAACACCTGCGGGTTGTTGAGTTGCAACGGATACAGGTTGTTGAGTAACAGATGCAGGTTGCACTTGAGGCTTAGCACCTTGCGATACCACGACGGGTTTATGAGTTGTAGCATCAATGGTATATACTTTACCGCCATTAATCGGATAGATTTTTGATGTCATTGGCTTACGTTCAGGAGCCGGACCTCGATCTTCTATGCCACCCGCCGCTTTCATTCCAGCATCTTCTTTAATATCAGCGCTATCTAATACCACATCGGTGCGTTTAACGATGCCTTGTTTGCGACTACCATCAGGATTATTTTCAGCCTGAATATTAGGACCTGATGTTACTTGGCTAGCAACATCACTATTGTCTAAGTTAAGCGAAATATCACGTCGCATTGGTACGCTATCCGATCCTCCTTCTAATTCCTTCGCAGATGGCAGCATTAATGCGCCAATAAATACAGGCACTACAAAGAGTAACGCCCATCGATGAACACGAGGAAAACGCTGCCATACCTGACATACACCAGAGATTCGCTCGCTGCACTTTGCCTTTATTGCGCCAATATTTAGTTTTACTGGCGGTTGGCGGCTACCGTTTTTTTTATTTGAACGGCGATTTACCTTTCCCATATACAGCACTCCAAAGCTTCATATGTCACGCAATTAGTGAATATTGGTTATACAAACATTTACCCGACGGGGACTAAACTGTTATCCTGCCTGCTTTAATTCATTCTACATTAAGAGATGACACTAATGTCTGACGTTAAACTAGATACAATTGAGACTAAAGCAAGCTACGGTATTGGTCTACAAATGGGTCAACAACTAGCACAAAGCGGTCTTGAAGGCCTAAACGTAGCAGCAATTGCTAAAGGTATCGCAACTTCTCTAGCTGGCGACATGCCAGAAATCGAAGTTGATGAAATCAACAATGCACTACGTGAACTTCACACAGCAGCAGATACAGCTCGTCAAGAACAATCTAAATTAGCAGCAGCTGACGGCGAAGCATTCCTAGCTGAAAACGCACAGCGTGCAGAAGTTACAGTAACTGACTCTGGTCTTCAATACGAAGTACTAGTTGAAGGTAACGGCGAAATTCCAACTTCTGACAAGCAAGTACGTGTGCATTACCACGGTATGCTAACAGATGGCACTGTTTTTGACAGCTCTGTATCTCGTGGTCAACCTGCAGAATTCCCTGTAACTGGTGTTATCGCTGGTTGGGTTGAAGCTCTTCAAATGATGCCTGTAGGTTCTAAGTGGAAGCTGTCTATTCCACAAGACCTTGCTTACGGTGAGCGCGGTGCAGGTGCTGCTATCCCTCCGTATGCTGCACTAGTATTTGAAGTAGAGCTACTAGAAATCCTTTAAGATTTTTAGCTTGAACAAATAAATCAACGGCGCTATTTGCGCCGTTTTTTATACCTACAAATAATCCAATCAATAAAAAATCATTGCAACCAGACAAATCTTCACTAGGATTGACATACCCAAGTCAATTTCTGATTTAAAAGACTTCGGTATTTATCTTTACTAAGGAGTCTCCCCATGAAAAAACGTCGTATCGTCACGACTCTCGCAGCGGTTGCATTGTTATCATCAAGCACCATGAGCTACGCTTTTAGCTTATCTGATATTTTCGGTGGAGAAAGTGCCGATCAAGTGGTCAGCCAAGTGGCACAAAATCCACTAACAAAAACCCTTATTTCTGAGCTTGGTGTTAAACCAGAGCAAGCAGCCGGTGGTGCTGGTGCGCTATTAGGTTTAGCGGCGAGCCAACTTTCAGGTCCACAAGGCAGTGAGCTTGCAAAGCTGATCCCAGGAGCTGAAAAACTAACAGATTCATTACCACTAGGTTTAGGTCAATTACTGAGTAACCAAGCTAATATCGATAAAGTGTTCTCAGTTCTGGGCATGGACCCAACGATGATTAACAAGTTTATTCCGGTTATCACCCAATTCTTAGGCCAACAAGGTGCAAGTAATGCCCTTTTAGGCGCATTAGATAAAGTATGGGCACCTGCTGCAAAATAATATTTCAGCCCCAACAACCCACAAGGCAGCGTCTATACGCTGCCTTGTTTTTTTATTTAACGTCTTGATTATTTAACGTCGCAATTTATTACCACTTAAATACCTGAACCTTGTGATTCAGTATCATTATCTTCATGCAAACCACATTCACGTTTCAGACCAAAAAAACGGGTTTCTTGCTCTGTCATTCCCGGTTGCCATTTGACGGTGGTATGAATATCACCCACCGATAAATAATCGTGCTGTTTTAGGGGATGGTAAGGTAAGCCATGTTGCTGCAAATAGACATCAATATCCTCATTACTCCAGTCAATCACCGGTAAAAACTTAAAGCGCCCATTTTGAATCGCTAACACCGGTAATGTTGCTCGTGAATCAGCCTGCTCACGCCGTAATCCTGAAAACCACGTCCCCACATTAAGCTCATTTAATGCCCGTTGCATCGGCTCAACTTTGTTTAACTGATTATATTGCTTAATACCGTCAACACCTTGTAGCCATAATTGACCATAACGTGCTTCTTGCCATGCCGCACTGTGTTTAGCACGATACACATGAAGGTTAAGATTTAACTGTTGAGTTAAACCATCAATAAACTGATACGTTTCAGCGAATAAATACCCAGTATCCGTTAATACCACTGCAATATCAGGTTTAACGGTAGTCACTAAATGCAGCATTACCGCTGATTGAATCCCAAAACTTGATGCTAACGCAAATTCCCCTTCAAGGTTATCAAACGCCCACAGCACGCGTTGTTGAGCGGTCATATTTTCCAGTGAGGCATTAATTTCAGCTAGCTGAATAATTTGACTCACTTTTGGCAGTTCAAGTAACTCAGCCAGTTGAAATTTAGGCATAGAAATCCCTCATCGATATTTTTACTTCATCAATAATGCCAGTGCGAATAGTGAAATCACCAAAGTCTTCACTGCGTTGACGCTCAATTGCCCAACGTCCGACTAAATGGTCAATTTCATCCATAATCTGAGCAACGGTAATATTCTCACGGTACATTTTCGGCACTCGCGTACCATTTCGATTACCACCTAAATGCAAGTTATAGCGCCCCGGTGCTTTGCCGACTAAACCTATTTCAGCCAACATCGCCCGACCACAACCATTAGGACAGCCGGTTACTCGTAGAATAATATTGTCGTCTTTGGTTAAATCATGTTTGGTTAATACCGCTTCAACATCGGTCACAAACTCAGGTAAGAAACGTTCAGCTTCTGCCATCGCTAATGGACAAGTTGGTAGCGATACACACGCCATTGAATTTTTACGTTGTTCACTGACACTGTCATCCATCAAACCATGATCACGAGCGATCTTCTCAATCTTGGCTTTGTCTTTCGCTAACACCCCAGCAACAATCAGATTTTGGTTGGCGGTCATTCTAAAATCACCACGGTGAACCTTAGCAATTGCTGCCATACCCGTTTTGAGGGGCTTATTGGGGGAATCAAGTAAACGCCCATTTTCAATAAATAAAGCTAAATGATGTTTACCGTCAATGCCTTCCACCCAGCCAATGCGATCACCGCGATCGGTAAACTCATACGGGCGACTGTCTGCAAATTTAATGCCTGCACGTTGCTCAACTTCCGCTTTAAATACCTCCACTCCAACCCGATCAAGGGTATATTTAGTCTTAGCATTTTTACGGTTTGAGCGATTGCCCCAATCTCGTTGCGTTGTGACCACCGCTGTTGCGACATCAAGGGTTTTATCTAATGGCACAAATCCAAAATCATCCGCGCGACGGGGATAAGTAGCATGATCACCATGGGTCATCGCAAGTCCACCACCGACCAGTACATTAAAACCAACCAATTTGCCATTATCAGCAATCGCAATAAAGTTGAGATCATTGGCATGGACATCAACATCATTTTGCGGCGGAATAACCACCGTGGTTTTAAACTTACGCGGTAAATAATTACTGCCTAAAATCGGCTCTTCATCGGTTGTTTCTAATTTTTCACCATCCAGCCAAATTTCAGCATATGCTCGCGTTTTAGGTAACAGATGCTCACTGATTTTTTTTGCCCACTCATAGGCTTGTTGATGTAGTTCCGATTCTACGGGGTTGGTGGTACACAGAACGTTACGGTTAACATCACCCGCCGTGGCAATAGAATCAATACCAATGCTATTTAATGTTTGATGCATCAGTTTGATGTTAGGTTTAAGCACCCCATGGAACTGAAATGTTTGACGGGTGGTTAAACGAATACTGCCGTATGAAGTATGCTCATCGGCAAATTTATCAATCGCCAACCATTGTTTTGGAGTGATCACCCCACCAGGCATTCGCGCCCGTAACATCACATTTTGCAGCGGTTCTAATTTTTGTTTAGCACGCTCGGCACGAATATCACGATCATCTTGTTGATACATGCCATGAAAGCGAATTAACTGAAAGTTATCGGCATTAAAGCCACCCGTGATGCGATCGTCGAGATCTTGTTCTATGGTGCCGCGAAGAAAATTGCTTTGACGTTTTAGACGCTCATTGTCTGATAATTTTTGCTCTGTCATTAGTACACATCCCTTTGATAGCGCTTAGTTTTACGCAGCTCATTGAGATACTGCTCGGCTTGTTGCGGCGTTTTATTTCCTTGCTGCTCAATAACAGTCAATAGTGCTTGATGGACATCCTTTGCCATGTGGATTGCATCACCACACACATAAACATGTGCGCCATCTTGCAGCCACAACCAAACTTGCGAAGCTTGCTCTAAAATACGTTGCTGAACATACACTTTTTCAGTCTGATCACGACTAAAAGCCACATCCATTTGTGTCACTACGCCAGCCTTTAAATACTTCTGCCACTCAACTTGGTAAAGAAAATCTTCGGTAAAGGTTCGATCGCCAAAGAATAACCAGTTTTTACCTGTCGCTTCGCGGTTATCGCGCTCTTGGACAAAAGCACGGAAAGGCGCAATTCCCGTACCAGGACCAATCATGATCACTGGCGTATTATCATCAGCAGGTAACTTAAAGTTATTATTAGTTTCAACAAACACTTTCACTTCAGCACCTTCATCTAAGCGCTGAGCTAAGAAACTTGACGCACCACCTTGGCGTTGCGCATGACTTTTTTGGTATTCAAC
>CAMQXY010000066.1 GCA_947039005.1 uncultured Photobacterium sp. | reverse complement strand
CGCAAATGCTGCATCAAACTGGTCTTTTGATTCAATAACTGTGAAAAAGAAATCACAAACTGCTCACCAATTTGCTTTCCTTGCTGATAATCAAGCTCTAAATCTTCATAACTACTTAATAAAGCACTACTGTTTAATGTATTCTCAGGTGCAATTTGAATAACCTGTAACCCCTGAGGTGGATTCTCTAAAAAATCATTCACATCCTGATAAGTACGATAATAACGTACCAACATTTCTAATATTTCAGAGTTCGTTCCCTGCCCTGTTAGCTGCAATAAACGCTCAATATTTATCTGAGAAAACCAACTTTTCCGCGTTAATATCTTACTCTTAATAACAGTATTATCTTCATTACTGTCTTCATCTTCCCAATAATGTTGCCGCCACTGATCAAATCGCTGACTTAACTCTTGATGAATATTTTTGATTTTATCTACCGACTCATTAAGACTCAACTTCTCAATATAATACGGTAATTGGATTTCAACATTTTCACGCCAATCGTCAAAAATACCACGATCACCACCACTGCTAGTTTCAATATGGCTATTTTCTAAAGGCTCAGTACGAATCACTATTACCAAATCAGCACCACGACGCCACGCTTCTTTAACAGGGATAGCCGCACTCACTCCACCATCAACCCATTGAAGATCGTTCATATTAACCGGTTGATTATAAAGCAACGGAATTGCACACGATGCTAGCAGCACATCTCCCCAATCTTGTTGGTACATTGGTAAGTAATAATCTTGCAAAGTGTCTTTACGGGTCGCACACGCAAGTGCCGTTCGATGAGCTAATGTTTTATGCGCAGTGACAACATCAAGCGGATATAACCCTGATGATGAAACTTGCTGTAAAGCCCATTCCAAATTCATTGGTTGTTGCTTGCTAAGGTATTTATAAAGATTAAAAAATTTATCATCCATCGATACATCGCGAATAAAATGATAACCAAATCTAGGTTGACGACTAATAAAAGAAGATAAGTTGAGCGCACCAGCAGAAGTACCAATATACAACTCAAACGGATCAAACTGATGGTTAAGAAAACTATCAAGCACACCCGCAGAAAAGATACCGCGCTGACCGCCGCCTTGGACAATAAGCGCAATTTTTTTACTAGGGGAAGCGTGTATCATCGAAGAAAAATCAGCAACTGATTTATGATTAAAATCACGCAAACTAAATGGAAGATAATTCATTTCTTCTCCCTGTAAAATATGCAAATAGGCATACATTAATCTATCTAGGAGAGTTGAATATACAATTTGTACATATCAATAGGAAATAATGTTAGAAAAATATCTTTATAATTATCTAACATTACTCACGTTAGACACTATGCATGCAAAGCAATGAGCCCATAACTTGCTAATGTAAAAAGTGTTACCGTTACTGTCACCAACGCCATTTTTAATTCAATATTCATAACAAGACCACCCTTATCTTTTAATATAATATTAACTTAAGTGTATGGTCAGATTGCTAAGAAAATCAATATCCATTGCAATAATTACAGCAATAGTCACAATATTAGCGACGTAATTAAGTAATCAAGATCATCAATAAAATGATCCATTACTTATACAATATGAATAATTTATTTTATAGGAAAAATAATGAAACCATTGCTCACTGTAGGCTTAATTGCTACCTCGATGATATCCTCTGCGACAATAGCAAAACCCGTCGATTGGACACCAGGCGTTGGCGGTGATATTTCTTTAATGGTTGGTTACAACAACTCAAATTCACAATTTAATAGCGACAACCACACAACCTCGAATTTAAACAGCAATGGCAATGATCAAAATAAAATGTTCGTCGCCCCCATTGGCAGCATCAGTTACACCTTTAATAGTGGCGATAAACAAGTTTATTTTGGTACCAACCGTTCTGATATTGCACTTGGACGCTTTCATATAGAGGCCGGATATCGACAAAAGTTTGCCGATACTTCAACACTGACACTCAGTTATATTCCTGGTATTTTAAGCCAAAAAACATGGCAAGATCCTTACCTTCAAAATGTAGAGCGCAGCAAAACAAATTCTAATATTAATGCATTCAGCATCAAGCTTGATAATATTCGTGGTTCCCGTTTTTCAGGCCAAGTTGCTTATGGAAAATTCAGTGTCGATCATGAGCGCAGTGGCAACAATCCTTTACTTACACTGACCACAGATGAGCGTGCCTCTCTTAATCGTAATGCTAACGTTCTTTATACTGAAGGAACGTATGTACAACCTTTTAGCCGTAGTTTACTTCTTCGTACTGCAGTTAATTTTACTAATATTGATGCTAATGGTGATGTCATGAGCAATAATATTTATGGTGCAGCTGCAACGATTATTCAATTATTACCACAATCCAGCCTCGCATTTACCTTAAGTTATAAAAAAGCATTGTTTGACTCAACCCATCCAGTATTTAATAAAAAACAGCAAGATAATAAGTTTGGCGCTTTCTTAGCCTATGAATATCGCCAACCGTTTAATTGGAATAACTGGAGCTTAGTCTCTCTGATTGGCTATAGTTCAACCCACTCAAATATAAATTTCTATGATAGTAACGATGTGTTAGTCAGTGCAGGTTTAAACTATAAATTTTAATAACAAGGCTACAAATAACTATTTGATTACATAATAATTAACAAATAGTTCGAGTTTCTGGTGGTTATCTTTTAACCATACCGAAATAATTCGAGACATCGATCAGAATATCGATTAGATTGACTACACTTTGCCAAAGTTATGGAAACGTTAAATCAATTATGGCGGCTAATAATCGTACTGCCGATGCCTCTTTAGAATCCTTGCATCGCATTTTTACTGTACCAGAAGCACCCGATTCAACATTAGGATTAATAGAAAAAGAACTTTCAGAAAACCTCAATGAGTTTCTGCGAACCCATATTGCAGCAACAGAAAAACCATTATCTGAAATTGAAAAAGATTTCTCTAATGCTGATATCCCAGAAGTTCCTTCTTTTGTGTCTGATCATACCCAATTCCTATTGAATAAACTGGTCTCTCAATCCGTTCATACCTCAGCACCTACATTTATTGGTCATATGACCTCTGCCTTGCCTTACTTCATGATGCCTTTATCTAAAATCATGATTGCACTAAACCAAAACTTAGTAAAAATAGAGACATCAAAAGCTTTCACGCCACTTGAACGTCAAGTTTTAGGCATGATTCATAATCTAATATTTAATCAAGATGAAAGTTTCTACCAACAATGGATGCACAGTGCGGACCATTCTTTAGGGGCTTTTTGTTCTGGTGGTACCATCGCCAATATAACAGCACTTTGGGTTGCTCGAAATACGGCTTTAAAACCAGACGGAGACTTTACAGGGGTCGCTCAACAAGGGCTACATCGTGCAATGAAGCACTATGGTTATGATGATCTTGCTATCCTCGTCTCCGAGCGTGGTCACTATTCACTCAAGAAAGCAGCCGATGTCTTAGGTATTGGTCGTGACTGTTTAATCGCAATCAAAACTGATGATAATAACCGTATAGATCTTGATGATTTACAGCAGACATTAACAAATTTAGAACACAAAAATGTAAAACCTTTTGCGATTATCGGCATTGCTGGTACGACTGAAACCGGTAATATTGACCCTCTCGATCAATTGGCTGACATTGCAGCAGCACATCAATGTCATTTTCATGTTGATGCCGCTTGGGGTGGTGCAACCTTGATGTCGAATAAATACCGTCATTTATTAAAAGGTATTGAACGCGCTGACTCCATCACCATTGATGCTCATAAACAGCTCTATATTCCAATGGGCGCTGGAATGGTGATCTTTAAAAACCCAGAGTTAATGACTGCTATTGAACATCACGCTGAATATATTCTGCGTAAAGGTTCAAAAGATTTAGGTAGCCATACGTTAGAAGGATCTCGTAGTGGGATGGCAATGTTACTCTTCGCGAGCATGAACATTATAAGTCGTCCTGGCTATGAATTATTAATCAATAACAGTATTGAAAAAGCACACTACTTTGCTCAATCTATCGAGCATAATCCTGATTTTGAATTAGTAACACAACCTGAATTATGTCTTCTCACCTACCGTTATATACCAGCTAAAACACAGCAAGCATTACTACACGCCACTCCAGAACAACGTGATATTTTGTTAGAACTATTAAATGATCTCACTCAATTTATCCAAAAACGCCAACGAGAATCAGGTAAATCGTTTGTATCTCGCACCCGTATTACACCTGAAAAATGGCAACGTAAAACTACTACTGTATTTCGTGTAGTACTAGCCAACCCGCTAACCACCACTGAAATATTAGAAAATGTACTTATTGAACAACAGCAACTTGCACAACAAAGCACAATTAGCTTGCCTGAAATCATTAAATTGACAGATCATATTATGGAAAAATAAGCAAAAAATGACATATAACGAACTTATATCTATATATTATTTTTAATATATTTGCGATATATCGCATTTTTTGCCATTTTTCGGTTTAAATATGTACAGTAAATGATATTCAATATATGACTATTTTATGAATAACTCACGACTTAACTATGAACAGCGAGTGATTATAGTATGAACAGCCTCATCAAATAGCATCGTTTACCTTTCTTTATATTCATTAAGACACACATCCATTGCACTATTTTTAGGTTAAATCTATATTTCAAGCGAAAATTGTTCAAAACACGTATTCATAAGATTTCATTTTACGACAGCTGGGTTATCAAAATACATCTCATACGTTACATATATAGCGTTTAAGTGGGTATAAAATGTTACAAAAATAACTTGTTATTAATAATGATTCTCAATACTTAGTTTTGTTCCTTTTTGACCCAAAAAAATATCTCGCAATATAATGATCTAAATCAATATTCGAGCCAAATGAAGCCAAAAAAAAATGCCCTATTCTCTAAAAATAGGGCATTTTTATGTCAATTTATGTCATAAGTATTTATTTACAACGGGCTATTATCTGCTTAAATAAGGCTGATATTAGTCACCAGCAAACATGTATCCTTCACCGTGAACGGTCACAAAAATCTGTGGATTCTTCGGATCAAGTTCCATTTTTGAACGCATTCTACGAATCAAAACATCAATCGTGCGGTCGTTTGGTGCTTCTACACGATGACTTAACATATTCAAAATACGCTCACGACTTAACACAACATTTGGGTGAGATGAGAACGCAACTAATAGCTCATATTCAGCCTTAGTTAGCTTCACTGGTAAACCATTATGTGTCAGTGCACGTTTGTTAATATCAAACTGCCATTCACCAAAGCGAATGATATTATCTTCTTGCATTTCGACCATGGTTTCATCACGCGCTTTTTCTACTAACGTCATACGCCACAACAAGTTTTTTACTCGAACTAAGAGTTCACGCAGTTCAAAAGGTTTTGTGACATAGTCGTCTGCACCCATCTCTAAACCAACAATTCTATCGATACTATCTGTACGTCCAGTAACCAAAATAATGCCTACTTCAGAACGACTACGAAGCTCGCGAGTTAGCATTAAACCATCTTCGCCAGGTAAGTTAATATCGAGCATTACAAGGTCAATTTTATCCGTCGCCATTACTTCGCGCATCTGTGCGCCACTGTCTGCTTGGCTAACCTTGTATCCTTCATTTTCAAAATACCCAACCAATTTTGTGCGGGTTACAATTTCGTCTTCTACAACAAGTATGTGATGGGGCATGTCGTTCTCTTTTTAGTTTTTGGCTTTCTTGCTGAACGGTAACACAAACCAAGGCTATTCACAATTTGTCATAACAATGCCTTTGCTATTCATCCGTACCGTTAACCTTATTCATATCGTAATAATAAGATTACCCCATAAAATTTTAACCGTCACCGTAGCCTACGGTGAGCATTCTTTTTAAATGGAATCTTTCAAGATGAAGAAAATTTGGCAGATGTTGACGAAACCAAGCAGCAAGTACTCGATTCTTGCTCTGGTGCTTGTTGGTATTGGTATTGCCGTGAGTGGCATTTTTGCTGTACACAAAGGTTTTGAACACGCATCAACCAATGAATTCTGTGTTGGTTGTCATACCATGCAGCAGAACTACGAAGAATATACCCAATCGGTACACTTCAAAAATGCTTCTGGTGTTCGTGCTGATTGTGTTGACTGTCACCAACCGAAAGATTTAGCGGGTATGATCGAAACAAAGTTAATGGCATCGAAAGATGTGTATAACCAGTTTATTACTAAAAAAATCGACACCCCTGAAAAATTTGAAGAGCACCGTTTAGAATTGGCTCAGATGGTTTGGAAACGCATGGAAAAACAAAACTCAAGCACATGTAAGAGTTGTCATAACTATTCAGCGATGGACCATGCAAAGCAATCACCTGAAGCTGCTGCTGCAATGACAGACGCTGCTGCGAAAGACATGAACTGTATTGAGTGTCACAAAGGTATTGCACACGAACTACCTAACATGGCTGGCGGTTTCCAAAAAGACTTCCAAGGTCTACAAGCTGAAGCAACCACTCAAGGTGCAACTGCTGAAAAACTTTACTCATTAGGTGAGAAAGACATCTTTGCAACTGATGATGCAAATGGTAAATCAGAAGGTAAATTATTACCGGCTTCTGAAGTAACTGTTCTTGAACGTAAAGGCGACATGCTAAAAGTTGAAGTTAACGGCTGGCTAGAAAAAGCAGGTAAAGGTCGCGTAATGACTGAGTACATGGGTAAGCGTGTCTTCAAGGCAACTATTCGTGGTGAAGTTAAAGCGAACGAGAAAATCATTAAAGAAGAAACTGATCCTGCAACTAACATTGTGTGGCAGAACATCAGTGTTCAAGGTTGGGTTACTAAATCAGACATGATTGATAGTATTAAACCAATCTGGAACTATGCAGAAGATATGTACGCGTCTACATGTAACGCTTGTCATGCGGCGCCAGATCCTGGCCATTTTACTGCAAATGGCTGGATAGCAAGTCTGAAAGCCATGAGCTCTTACTACCGTCTGACTAAGACTGAAGAACGTACACTACTTAAATATCTTCAGAACCATGGCAGCGATACAGGTGGTGCAGGCGCGCATTAATCCAGCGCTCCAATAAACGATTAAATGATAGGCGGGTGATAATGGTTATCCCCGCCCCATCGATAAAAATTAAAGTTTAAGGATTCTCCAACTATGGCGACTCAAAACAATCATAAAGGCATTACACGCCGCCGCTTCCTATCTGGCCTTGCAATTGCAAGTGCTGCATCAGTTGTCGGTACAAGTCTACTTGCTCCTCGTAAAGCAATGGCAGCAACAGATGCTGTTACAGGCTTTAACGGCGAAGTACTTTGTGGCTCTCACTGGGGTGCATTCCGTGCCAAAGTTGTTAACGGCGTATGGACCGAAACAACCCCATTTGAAAAAGACCCACACCCAACAGTAATGCTAGATGCAGTACGTGAAGTGGTTTACAACCCTGCACGTGTTAAATACCCAATGATTCGTATCGACTGGCTAAAACAAGGCTACAAGTCAGATACAAGCCAACGTGGTAATAACCGTTTTGTACGTGTGCCTTGGTCACAAGCATTAGATTTCTTCCAGTATGAATTAAACCGTGTTCAAGAAACTTACGGTCCAAGTGCGTTATACGCAGGTCATACTGGCTGGCAGTCTGTAGGTAAACTACACAACGCTGGTACGATGATGAAGCGTGGTATCAGCCTACACGGTACTACCCTTGGTAAAATGGGTGACTACTCAACAGGTGCTGCACAAGTTATTCTTCCTTACGTTGCTGGTGCAATGGAAGTTTACGAGCAACAAACCTCTTGGGATATCGTATTAAAGAACACTGATACCATCGTAATGTGGGGTACCGATCCAGTTAAAAACCTGCAAGTAGGTTGGTTGGTTCCTGATCACAGCGTATACAGTTCATACCAGCAACTTGCTGAGAAAGTGAAAAACAAAGAAATTAAAGTTATTCACGTTGATCCAGTACGCAATGAAACCATGAAGTTTGTTGGTGGTGAGCAGTTACCTGTCCACCCACAATCAGATATTCCGTTGATGCTAGCGATTGCGCACACGCTATACACTGAAAATCTATACGACAAAGAATTCATCGCTAACTACACCACGGGTTTTGACAAGTTCATGCCTTACGTGATGGGCGAAACTGACGGTATTGTTAAAACACCGGAATGGGCAGAGAAAATCTGTGGCATTAAGGCAAGCCAAATCCGCGAACTAGCACGCACAATGGCGGGTGGTCGTACTCAGCTTGTGGGCGGTTGGTGTCTACAGCGTATGCAACACGGCGAGCAATGGGCGTGGATGCTGGTTGTTCTAGCAGCAATGCTTGGTCAAATCGGTCAACCTGGTGGTGGTTTCGGCTTTGGCTGGCACTACAACGATGCAGGTACTATCACTTCTGCTGGCCCACTAATGTCAGGCTTTAGTGGTGTAACTGGCGTAGATCCAATCTACAATGGTTCATTTAAAGGCTACGCAAAAACAATTCCTGTGGCACGTTTTGTTGATTGTATCTCTAACCCAGGTACTAAGATCCAGTGGAACGGTAGTGAAATTACCTTCCCATACATGAAGATGGCGATCTTCAGTGGTAACAACCCATTTGCTCACCACCAAGATCGTAACCGTATGATCAAAGCGTGGACGAAACTAGAGACTGTTGTTTCTATCGAGCACCAATGGACAGCAACGTGTCGTTTTGCAGATATTATCTTACCTGCAACAACAACTTACGAGCGTGATGATATCGAGCAGTTTGGTAACCACTCCAACAAAGGTATCCTTGCATTACGTAAGATTGTTGAGCCAATGTTTGAGTCTAAAGATGACTTCGATATTTTCCGTGAACTATGTGCTCGCTTTAACCGCGAAGAAGCATTTACTGGCGGTAAAACGAAAATCGAAATCATTGAAGAAATCTACAACGGTGCACGTTTACAAGGCCGTGGTATCGGTGTTCGTATGCCAACCTTCGCTAAGTTCTGGGAAGGTGATGGCTATATTGAATTCCCTGCGGGCAAAGAGTGGGTACGTCACGAATCATTCCGTAACGAACCGGACCTTGAGCCACTAGGTACAGCATCAGGTTTGATTGAGATCTACTGTAAGACAATCGCAGATATGGGTTACAACGACTGTCAAGGTCACCCAATGTGGTTTGAAAAAGAAGAACGTAGTCACGGCGGTCCACGCTCTGATGTCTACCCTCTTCACTTACAGAGCTGTCACCCAAATAACCGTTTGCACTCACAGTTATGTTCATCAACTGACTTCCGTGCAACATACGCTGTTGCGGATCGTGAGCCGATTTACATCAATACCCAAGATGCAACAGCACGTGGTATTAAATCTGGCGATTTAGTTCGTGTATTTAACGGTCGTGGTCAAGTATTGGCAGGCGCAGTAGTAACAGATGACTATTCACCAGGCGTATGTCGTATTCACGAAGGTGCTTGGTATAGCCCTCTTGAAGGCGGAAAAGCAGGCACAATCTGTACTTACGGCGATCCAAACGTACTAACGTTAGATATCGGTACTTCTCAGCTAGCACAAGCAACATCAGCACATACTGCTGTGGTTGATATTGAGAAATACACAGGTCCAGTACCAGAAGTTACTGGTTTTAACGGCCCTACGTATGAAACAGGGATTGACCCACTATTCCCAGCAATGGATAAGTAATTAATCCGTTACTAGCATAGTGAATCAACTCATAAAGGCGATGAATATTAATTTCATCGCCTTTATTTCATTTTTTAGAACCTATTCTAATAACCCTTAGGTATACTCTGCCTAACCGCTTTATTTGAATATGTTTTATGTCTGGAGTGACCATGCAAGAATTTATCGCATTCAATGAACAACGTGCTGAAATCTACTGGTGGATGTCTTCACTTTTCGCCCGTGAATTAAGTGATGCCGATCTACATGAATACCATGGCGGTGAGATGTATACGTTTCTGTCTGGTCTTGGTATGACTGAGGAATTAAAAGCATCGGTTGATACCTTCCGTGCCGCCATTAAAAACTCTCATGCTCGCAGTGATGAACAACTAGAACTTGCGGCTGACTTTTGTGGTTTATTTCTAAGTACACCAAAATCAGGTGCGCTGCCTTACGCTTCAATGTATGTGGGTAAAACAGGGCTATTAAACGACAAGCCTGCACAAGAAATGCATGAGCTTATGGCCTCTTTTGATATTGCACAGCGTAAAGAATTCAATGAACCTGCAGATCATCTTGCAATTGAATTAGACTTCATGGGCAATTTAATCATCATGGGCAATCAGCAGCAAACAGAAGACCAACGTGAAGCACTAATGCAGTCACAATTGTCATTCATCAACACGATGCTATTAAACTGGTTACCGTTATTTGCTAAAGAATGCCAACTGCGCGATAGATTTGGCTTCTATGCTGCAGCTGCAAACCTACTACTTGCATTCTGCATGCTAGATAAGAAATTCCTTGCTGGTGAATAAGTTTTTTTAATACTAACAGCATACTTTAAACGCCCTTATTTACCCCAATAAGGGCGTTTTTTATACCCCAGTTCTAAAAACTTCTAATTTCAAATCGACGCAAACTATTCCTTTAAAATATTTATATTTTAATCTGCTTTTATATTGCATAACCACCCATTACCTTACTCGTTCCATTCAATTTACCTCATACATAAAATCATTGCTTATCATAGAGTTAATCTCGACAAATCCCTTATAACACTTTGAAATAAAAGTAATTATCATTATCAATTGTTACTTTATGCATAAGCTCATTTTTGAATTTTTATATTGTCACACAAAAAATCAAAATCTGATTCAGATCAACTAATTGTATTGATTTAAGTCATAGAATTAGCAAGTGATACTTTTAAAGTATATTTAATTATAGCTAACAAGGTTAATAGATGGACTCACATGCAGCCCTTTTTGAACTCGGCCAGAAACATCTTGCTGAACTTCGAAAAACGAAACCTCTTCGTGAGGGATCTTTCCAGAAAAAACTAGAACAAAATGGCTTTACCCGTCGTGACTTTATGATTTGGAGTGCAACCATCACTTCATTGCTGGCACTACCCCTACCTTTTAGTACCATGGTTGCAGAAGCTGCTGAGCTTTCTGATCGTGTTCCACTTATATGGTTGAGCCTTGCCGAATGTACTGGTTGTTCTGAATCATTAGTACGTAGCACCACGCCTGATATTAGTACATTACTGTTTGAACATGTATCACTTGAATATCAAGAAGTGCTCATGGCAGCCGCAGGCGATCAAGCAGAAGAAAACCTAGATAACGCTATGAAAGCCTATAAAGGCAAATACCTACTTGCCGCTGAAGGTGCCGTACCAACAGCGAACAACGGTACTTTCCTTACTCTAGGTAGCCAAGCTGAAACAGGTCTCTCACTGATTAAACGCGTTGCCGCAGATGCAGCCGCAGTAATTTGTGTCGGTACATGTTCATCTTACGGTGGTATCCAAGCTGCTCGTCCTAACCCGACGGGTGCAAAAAGCGTTGGTGCCGTTATTGATCGCCCAGTGATCAATGTTGCAGGTTGTCCACCAAACCCAGCCAACATTACCGGTACATTAATGTACTACATCATGTTTGGTCGCTTACCTGCATTAGATATTTTTAACCGTCCTAAGTGGGCTTATGGTGCACGAGTTCATGATAACTGTGAGCGCCGTGGTCACTTTGATGCGGGTGAATTTGTCACTCAGTTTGGTGATGATAATGCCAAGCAAGGTTATTGCTTATTCAAAATGGGTTGTAAAGGTCCTTATACCTACAACAACTGCCCTACAGAGCGCTTTAACTCTCATACAAGCTGGCCAGTACTTGCAGGCCATGGTTGCATCGGTTGTTCAGAACCTGATTTTTGGGATGACATGGCCGATTTCGAAAAACCATTAAGTCGTCAACCTGTGCATGGTTTAGATGCTACCGCTGATACTATTGGTGCGGTTATTTTAGGTGTCACTGCCGTTGGTATTGGTGCACACGCAGTCAGCAGTATTTTTGCTAAAAAAGTCGAGGAATAATTCATGAGCAAGCGCGTCGTTATCGATCCCATTACTCGTATCGAAGGCCACTTACGCATCGAAGTTGAACTTGATGCTAATAACGTTATTAACAAAGCATGGGCTTCTTCTACCCTATTTCGTGGTTTAGAAATCATCATGAAAGGCCGTACACCGTATGATGTGGGTCTATTAATGCAACGTATCTGTGGTGTATGTACATCATCACACTACCTATGTGGTACGTTAGCCGTTGAAGATGCAATCAATGCCCAAGTGCCTATCAATGCGAAATACATTCGTAGCTTAATCTTAACTACCCTGCAGATGCATGACCATATAGTGCACTTCTACATTCTTCACGGTTTAGATTGGATAGATGTTGTTTCAGCATTAAGTGCCGATCCAGCTAAAGCTGCAGCCGAAGCCATGAAGTATTCAGCCACACCAATAGCGGCTGGTGAAGGTGATCTACGCGCTGCACAAGAAAAAGTGCAAGGCTTAGTGAATACCGGTAAGTTAGGTCCATTTGCTAATGCTTATTGGGGTAATAAAACTTACAAGTTCACACCAGAACAAAACCTTATCGGTTTAAGTCACTACCTTAAAGCGCTTGAAATTCAACGTATTGCAGCAGAATCAATGGCGGTTTGGGGCGGTAAAAATCCACACCCACAATCAATCGTTGTTGGTGGTGTAACGTGTGTACGTGACATGTTAGACCCTGCTCGCTTACAAGAATTTAAGCAAAAGTATGTTCATGTTGCCGACTTTATCGAACGTGCATACCAAGCTGATATTCTAATGGCAGCAGCAGCGTATGCTAAAGAGCCAAGTGTGCTTGGTGGCTGTAACGTTGATACCTTCATGTGTAGTGAATCTATTCTGCTTAATCCTGATGATCACCTTTTTGTTGGTGGTGTGATCCGTAATAAAGATTTATCAAAAGCAGAAAACATCGATCTAAACATGATTGAAGAAGATGTGACTCACTCATGGTATGACGCCAAAAAGCCTCAACACCCATACGATGGCACAACAATCCCTGAACATACGCCGTTTATTGAGCGCGATACCATTGTCGGTAAACGCCCAACAATCAACGAAGCGGGTAAATATTCTTGGGTTAAATCACCACGTTACAATGGTGAGCCGGTTGAAGTAGGTCCTCTAGCAACCATGGTTGTTAACTATGCTAAAGGTAACACTCGCGTTACATCTGTTGTGAACGAGTTCTTACAGCAAACGGGTCTACCAGCAGCGGCTTTATTTACCACTCTTGGTCGTACAGCTGCACGTATGTTGCATACCCTAGCTATCTCTCGTCATGGTTTAGAAACATTTGAATCTATGGTCACTAACCTAAATTCAGATCAAACCACTTACATTGAACCGACTATTGATCCTAAAAAAGAATACAAAGGTGTCGGCATCATTGAAGCACCACGCGGCTTCTTGAGTCACTGGTTACGCATTAAAGACGCGAAAGTTGAAAACTATCAAGCCGTAGTTCCAACAACATGGAACGCGGGTCCTATTGATGGTAACGGTAAAGTTGGTCCATACGAAGCCTCATTAGTAGGTTTACAACTTGAAGATCCGAAAAAACCATTAGAAGTATTACGTGTTATTCACTCATTTGACCCTTGCATGGCGTGTTCAGTACACGTAATGGATTACAAAGGTCAATCACTCAGTGAATTCCGTATTCCAGCTCAGGCAATGTAACTAAGGATTTATCATGTCAACAGATACCGTGTTGTATAAACGATCCTATGTATTTTCATTCATTATCCGTTTATGTCACTGGTTACGAGCCTTTGCAATCTTTGGTTTAGTCGTTACTGGCTTTTATATTGCTTGGCCTTTTTTGGTCGCACCAAACAACACCAATGTACTTGAACAAGGCTGGATCCGTTTAGCACATGAAGTGTTAGGCTTTATATTAATAGCTGTCACACTGATTCGTGCCTATCTGTTCTTCTTTAGTCGAAGTAACGTTGAACGTCGCTCGATTCAAGATATAGTGAGCCCGAAAAGCTGGATTCAGCAAATTAAAGCCTATTTTTGGATGGGTAAGGCCCCTCACCATGGCGCTTATGGTCCATTACAACTGATGGTTTATGCAGGTATTTCTATCGCTGCAATCTTCATGTGTGTGACTGGCTTAACGCTATATGCTAATGTCTATCACTTAGGTATTGGTGGCATGATGTGGGAACCCGCTCAATGGGTCTCCTACGCGATGGGCGGTTTAGATGAAGTGCGAAAATGGCACCATTATATTACTTGGGCATTCATTATTTTTGTATTGATCCACGTATATATGGTTATTTGGACAGGGATCCGCTTCCGTAACGGTTCTGCTGATGCCATAATGTCTGGCTACGATTACCATCCAGTAAACGTAAAAAAAGCAGATAATGGTAACCATCCAGTCCAGCATCATGCTCACCATAATAGCCACTCTAAAAATAAAGGCCACTAGCGCAAATGAAGATATTGCTGCTTGGTATTGGCAATGTCTTGTACGCCGACGAAGGAGTCGGCGTACATTTCGTCAATTATCTCACAGAAAATTACCGCTTTACGCACCCCGAGCATCAAATTGATCTTATTGATGGCGGCACGCTAGCGCATTGTCTTATTCCGACGTTAACGCAATATGATCACCTCATAGTAGTTGATACCGTTAACGCAGCCGATGTAGATGCTGGCGAAGTGTATTTCTTTGACTTTGATAAAGCGCCTGCTGAAATTGATTGGCAAGGTAGTGCTCACGAAGTTGAAATGCTGCAAACATTAATCATGATGGATTTAGTTGGTGATCGTCCAAAAACTTATGTTTTGGGTGTTACTCCAACCGTATTAGAACCTATGTATATGGGTCTAACATCTAAAATTAATGCGGCAATACCGGTTATGGAATCGGCACTTCTTAATCACCTTTCCGCACTTGATATACAATGCGAAAAAGTGAACAATATTGATATTAATACTTTGATTCCAACCGCTTACAAACGAGGAGTTGAACAATGAAATTAATTCAATTTTCTTTTACCTGTTCACGCCCTGTGCCTTTTTATGCCCAACTATGTAATGATTATTTATCTAATCAAACAGTAGAAATTACTGTTGGTTATGATAAAAATCGTTATCTTATTGAAGCCGTTGGCACTCAAGCACAACTTGAAGCATTAGCTGATCAAATATCCAAAGATTTCTTATTATCTATTTGGTTAATTGACTCTTCTATCAAAGAAATTCGTCACCGTGAAGGCCGTGTCGTTCCTCTAGCAACAACCCCGCATCATTTGCCGTTTTGTAGTTATTGTGAACCCGCCCTTGGTGACAATCAATCTGAGTTGTTTGGTGAAATAGCCATTACCTGCTCACATTGTCATGGTGAAACATTGGTTGATACCTCAATCAACCGCCAGCAAATCCAGCAATGGGCTGAAACAGTCATGAACACGGGTCATGTCAGCTTTAGCTTACCGCTTGATAACAATCAACAACATGAGTTTCATTTAAGCCGTGGTCCAATTGCGGCGACACAACATCAGCGTCAACAAGTCATTATTTGTAATCCTAATAATGTCCCGATGCATTTTATTGTGCCATCACTGCATGTATTAGCGTTATCGAGCTTAGAAAAGCCTCGTGTTACTGTTCGTGCCAAGAGACATCATGCTCAACTTGATCAACCATTGTATGATCTTTGTTTTAGCTACAACCGCGTATTAACGGTACTTACTGAAATATTACGAGTACGTGGCATTGATTATTTGCATATTGAAACGAATCATCAACAACCTTTAATTGCACGTATTAATAAAGGTTGGAGCCAAGTTTGCAGTGACCCTGTCATTAATCCTTTGGTGCCTTTAAAATCCGTTGAACCCTTGCACGATCAAGCCTGTGTCAATAGCTTAAATGCCTATTGGAGCAAGCGTCGAATTCGATTTGATTACCAACCTAACCACACCAATGATGCTCCAGCCCATAGTCTGCCTATTTGTGCACTCCATGGTGGGATGTTGGAATCAGGTGTTGGTCGTCATAGTGCCGCGATTTACTTTGGTCGCTACACTGCGGGTGAAATTATCAGCCAAGATAAATTCACCCGTATTGATACTTTTTTGGTAATGCCTACCCTGCCGCATTCAGGATCAGAAATGATTGCTATGCTGGCTGCTGGTGAGCAAGCTGAAGTATTAGCGAAATTTAAATATCAAATTCCTGTTAGTTACAATGCACTTAACAAGTTAATCTTGAATGAGTGTAATGATCAACTGTCAGGTCTATTTGCATTAGCGGCAACGATACTTGGTTTATCAAAATCAGGTCACGATAGCGTTCAATATCTTAATGATGCATTGGTCGCTAAATCACTGCACAATGCTGATAACCAAGGTCATCGTGTCGATTTTTCATTAGATATGGTTGATGGTAAACGTACTATTGATTGGGCGAAAATGGTCGGCAGTTTAATGAGCTTCTGTCTAGTGGTTGATGAAGTCGATTATGACAAAATCGCCTTTGGTGTGATGGACTCACTTGCTGACTATATTGCCAACTGGATCGAGCGTATGGACGAAACCACAGGCATTAAAGCTGTTACCCTTGCAGGTAGTGACTTTGCTAATGAAGTGCTAGCAGATCGCGTTTGCTTACGTGTTGGTAAGAATTACCCTATCGTGGTTAACCGTAAACTAGAACTTGATGGCAGCAATTTAAGTGCTGGTGCATTGTTCTTGAAAATGCGCCGCCGTTAAGGTT
>CAMQXY010000065.1 GCA_947039005.1 uncultured Photobacterium sp. | reverse complement strand
GGGAAAATAGATTTTTCAGGGTTTGATAATCCAAAATTTATTTATAATATTGATGATCTTAAAGGTTCAATGTTAAATATTGATAATAATGGAGAGTTTGTATTTACAGCTAAACCATATTCAGGCGTTATTCGGGTCGAGGTTAAAATAATAGAATCGTCAGAGCTATTATTAATGGAAAAATCAGGAACAACTGCGACATTAGAATTTTTAACTGAGCAACGTAATAGTATAAATAATGAGAGTGATCAATTTTATAAAGATCAATGGCATTTAAATAATACAGAACAAAATGCATTTTCAAATTCTAATGGAACATATGATTTTGATATCAATCTAGATCAATTACATAATCAAGGTATAACAGGTAAAACAATAAAAGTGGCTGTCGTTGATTCGGGATTACAGTTAGCACATCCAGATTTATCAAGTAATATTATTGCCAATGGATCTTATGATTTTGTTGATGATGATAGTGATCCATCACCAGATCTTAGTGATACAAATGGCGATCATGGTACATCTGTTGCAGGTCTTATATCAGCGGTTTCTGCTAATGATATTGGAGGACGAGGTGTAGCACCAGATAGTCAATTGGCGGGGTTTAATTATTTAAAAAATCAATCAATTGAAGTATTTAAAGATACACATGGTTACGGGAAAACGAATGATATTGATATTATAAACCAAAGTTATGGCTTCGATGCTACTATTATATTTCCAATACAATCTTTAGATTTTAATATAAAAAAAGCATTAATAGAAGAGTATTATGATTCTCACACAAAGCCAGCTTTGATGATCAAATCAGCCGGGAATGGATTTAATGATATAGGATTATATGCAAGAGTTAATACATCTAAATCAGAACAGCGGTTACCAAACCAAATAGCTAATTCAGATCCTGAAAATGCAAGTTTTTATAATACAGTTGTATCTGCATTAAGTGCTGATGCTAATAATCCTCGTTCAAGTTATTCTACTGTTGGTTCTTCCGTGTTATTTTCAGCACCAGGAGGAGAAGATGGTGTTAATCATCCTGCAATGATAACAACTGATGTTACTGGCTGTGATAATGGTTATTCTCGTATAGATAATGAGGATGATATCTATTTAGGTGGGTTTACTTATAATATTCAAAAAGATACTAATTGTAATTTTACATCTAGATTTAATGGAACATCATCAGCTGCGCCTGTTGCATCGGGTGTTGCAGCTTTAATTATGGAAGCTAACCCAACATTAACTTGGCGTGATGTACGTTATATTATGGCAAAAACAGCGACTAAAATTAATCTTGATTTTGAACCTGTAGTATTGGAACAGCTGAGTCAAAAATATACCGCTGATGATGGTTGGGTCACAAATAAAGCAGGTAATAGCTTTCATAATTGGTATGGTTTTGGAATGGTAAATGCACAAAAGGCTGTGCAGGTAGCCACAAGAGATTATTCATTATTACCTGAATTACAACAGACTGAGTTTGTAATATCGACTAATCAAGAAATCGTACTTATACCTGAAAACTTTGATGGTATAGTGAAGCAAGTACAGATAGAACAAAATATGAAAGTTGAAGCCGTTCAACTTAAATTAAATATTGATCATAATCGATTCAGTGATTTAGCTATTGAAGTAATATCCCCAAGCGGTACAAGATCTGTAGTCGTTACACCTAGAAATTTACATATTTATAATCCTAAAATCTTCGGGGATGAATCAGAAGTTCTATTATTAAGTCATGCATTTTTAGATGAAAGTTCAGAGGGATTATGGACAATCAAAATTGTTGATACTAATAAAGAACAACTAGAAATATTTGATTATAGTAAGAATGAATCTTTATTATTAGATAATAATAATTTTTTGGGTAAAGTTATCAGTGCTAAAGTTAAAATATATGGACATAAATAGGATAAAATAATGGAAAAGATAATTTTAGTATCAATGTTTTATTTGTTGGTTGCAAGTTCAAGTGTATTTGCGGGTAATTCTATTTTGAGTGGTGGATTAGAATTTAAATCATCGGATAAAAAAATGGTTAATCAATCTCAGCGGTCACTTGAAAAGAACGATGGAATATATCAAGGATTAACTGTTACTAATGAAATTCTTAATATTAAAGGTGTTGTTTCTGGTAGTATTATTATTAAAACAAAGGAGGTTGATTCCTTATCATTTAAAGATTCCAGCATGGATGTAGTAAGAATTGGCGGTGGCTATTGGTTGCTAAAATATAAGTTAGGAACTGAAATGAATGAAAAACTAGCCTGGGTTAAACATCAGTTTGGAGTTCTTAGTGCCGAAATTGAAGTTATAAAGAATATTCAAAAGCCTAACTAATGTTTTAAGTTAAATAATATATTATGCCTAGTGACTCAGTTAGGCATTTTTATTTTTAATAATCGGCTTTTTAATATAAGGGGTAAATCATTATTGTGGTGTTAGAAAGCAATCTAATACCTCAAATAAAGTATCTATTTCGTTAAAGGTATTGTAATGCATACACCCAATACGAATAACCCCGCCTTTATCCATAAGGTTTAATTGTTCACATAAACCTTGTGCATAAAAATGCCCATGCCAGACACAGATATTTTGTTCCCCTAAAAAGGCGGCAATGTCTGCGGGTATGGCTTTATCAATACGAATGGCGAAAGTTGGTGTACGTTGACGGTTATTTTGTTGATGATCTAAGCCAAATAATGTCACATTGTCATAACGGTTTAAATGGTTAAGAAAATACTGACTTAATGTGCTTTCATAGGCTTGATAATAGTCAAAACTGCGGCTTAAATGTTGTCGAAGAGATAATGATTGGGTGTCTAATGTACGGCTGTAATGGGCTAAATACTCAACCGCTTCAATAAATCCTGCCAAGCTTTCAAAATTCTGCGTACCTGTTTCAAAGCGGGCGGGTCCATCATTAGGAGCGGGTTCGACTTTATAAGGGCGAAGCGTTTGCTGCCATTGTGGAGCGATATACGCAATACCAAGGTGAGGACCGAAGAATTTATAAGCAGAACAAACGAGAAAATCACAGTTTAAATGTTGTACATCAATTAAGCGGTGCGGCGCGTAATGTACGGCATCAACATACACTTGTGCGCCAACAGCATGGGCTGCGGTAATAATGCGCTGTACATCAATAAGTGATCCTGTGACGTTTGACGCATAGGTGACAGCCACTAATTTAGTTCGTGTTGTGAGTAAGGCGTTGAAATGGTCATAATCTAAATCACAGTTAGTTTCATTTATACGTACTTGATGGACGGTTGCTCCTTTATCTTCAGCTGCTTGCTGCCAACTTGAGACATTAGAATAATGATCGAGCGCAGTTACAATCACTTCATCTCCCGCTTGCCAATCCCGACTAATCGCACGACTTAGTTGAAAAGTGAGTGTCGTCATATTAGCACCAAAAACCATGTTGTTTGCTGATGGTGCATTAACCAATGTTTGTGCTACTTGTCGTGCTTTCGCCATTAATGCTGTTGTGATTGTACTAGAGAAAAAAGTACCGCCTAAATTTGAATTAAAACGTCCTAAATAATGATTCATGGCATCTAACACGGATTGAGGAACTTGTGAACCTCCTGGTCCATCAAAGAACAAGACTGGGCGGTTATCAACATATTGATTAAGTGCAGGAAACAATGGTCGAATAATCGCGGGATCAAATACCATGGTGTATTTCCTTTGTGGTCAGTACAAATACGTCCCAATAACCTTGTTGATGTTTTTTAATTGCTTTAATTGGATGGGCGTTATGCCATAACATATTATCCGCTAAGATTGCCATTTCACCGTGTTGTAATGTTGTACACAAAAAAGGTGGTGATGTTTTATCTTTATAAACTAAAAATTCCCCTCCTTTTATGTTATGTCGATCAATACCAATCACAGCTATATGCTCAAATCCATCTTGATGAATGCCTTCGGGAGAAGTGGGAGTTTCTCCCTTAAGTGCTGCAATACGCATTTGATGAATTTCAATCGGTTGATCATCGGGTAAGGCATTCGCACGTTGAAATAATTCGCACATTTCTAACATGCCATCACAATGAATGATATCGTCATCTAAAGTTTCAAAGTGGCGTACAACGTTACCCTGAAAATGGTTAATATCATTCGTTTGTATAAAATCGGTTGAAGGTAAATGATCTATTTTGCCGTTATGAATACGAACAATAGAATAACGACGTAAACGATATTCACCATCAGCATAAGAAGTTCGAGGTAAGTCTTTAAATGAAGGAATCAGTTCATTTACGGCATGATCACTAAGTTGTGTTAACTGTAGGCTACACATTAATGGCGTATTCATCAGACTTCTCCTATCACTTGGTGCTTATAAATAGCGTTGGCTAAAAAACCAAATATTACAAATTTTATCGACTATATAGTCATGTAACTACACAGATACAGGGTTTACCGCTATTTAGTTATTTAAACATAGTTTTTAATGCTACCACTTAAGGTGAAAAGAAGAGTGTGGATAGAATAGATGGCTAATCATAGAGATAAAATAATGTTTTTTTTAAATAAGCTAGAAGTAAAGTCTAATTATTTTATAATTTATGGCGAAAATAATGAGAATTTTCGAAATAAGTAATATTTAAAACTGGTCTTTAAATGAGCATAAAAAGGATAATATCCAGATATGTGATTGTATTGACTCAAAGTAAAATAATGCATGTGTAACAGTATGTTTCTTTTGTTTTAAATGGTGTTTTTTATTTCTTATATATCAGAAACTTATTTGTTATATAAGTTTTTATTATGTTACATGGCTCAAACATCATTTCTTCACAGCATGATTGATTATGTATATTCCACCGCACAAATATGAAAGCAATGGCATCGTTATTATTGTCTATATGCTCATAGATAAACGGTGTTTTATAAATAATGAGATCAAACATGCCTTTACAATTAAAAAAAATATCTTTAGCAGTAGCGCTTATTGCTACTAACCTTGCAGCAGTAGGTGCTGTTAATGCGCATGGTTGGGCTGATTTCCCTCCATCACGTACTGAAATTTGTGATCGTGACGGTGGTTACTGGCAGAATAATATTCCAAATGCTGCTTGTCAGGCACTTTGGGATAAGTCTGGTGCGCACCCATTTACACAAAAAAATGAAAACGCTGCGTTAACGGCTGACTACAACAATATCGAAGAAGTAAAAAAACAAGTTATTGATGGTGCGCTATGTTCTGCTAGTGATGAGAAAAAAGCGGGTTTAGATATTCCTCATAATGAGTGGCAGAAAACAGAAATCACTCTTGATGAAAATGGTGAGTTTGATTTCAAGTGGGTTGCAACAGCGTCACATAACCCATCATTCTGGCAGTTCTACATCACTAAACCTGATTACGATAAGTCAAAACCACTGACTTGGGACGATCTAGAATTAGTTGATGAAGTTGGTAATGTTGAACCAACAGAAGGAACCCCTAACGATACATACAATTTTAAAGTTAAATTACCGAAAGATCGTGTAGGTGAAGATGTTATTTTATTCTCACGCTGGCAGCGTGTCGATCCAGCAGGTGAAGGTTTCTACAACTGTAGTGATATTACGATTAAGCAAGGTAATGGCGAAGTTATACCACCAGTAATCGGTGGAGATTTACACGCTATCCCAGGTTTCTTTGTTAAGCCAGGCTTCACTCCTGTTGTTGGTGATACAGTACGTTTCCGTCTAATGGCTCCAGGTACTGGTGCTGAAGTGTTAGATCAACGTTTAGTGATCACTGCTGAGAATAAAGCAACATGGGCACAAACATTAGCTGATCAAGTAAACGTATTAGCATCAGATAAATTGTTCATTGGTGTTTGGAATCAAGCTGCAGATAAATACGAATTTAACGCGAATAATATTCATGCGAACCAAGTATGGGTAGAAGCTGAGAAGTATGGTTTTGCATTAAGTATCTTTAAAGATCTTGAGCCGCTACCTCCTGTTGTTGATCCTGAAGGTCCTGAAACTGAACTACCTGAAGGTAGCTGGGACAAATCTGCAACTTATGTTGCTGGCGATATGGTAATGCACGGTGATAAAAACTGGAAAGCAGGTTGGTGGACACAAGGTGAAGAACCTGGTGTAGCTAATGTGTGGACACAAGTGATCACTGAAGGTGAAACACCAGACGTTTCAGCTTGGTCTGCAACGAAAACATATAACGAAAATGACGTAGCAATCCACGACGGCATTAGCTGGAAAGCATACTGGAACACTGTTGGTGAAGAGCCAGGAACAACAGGTGAGTGGGGCGTATGGCGTAAGCTGTAATCCTTACCCTGTAAAGAAATAACAAAGGCCTGCATTTTTGCAGGCCTTTTTGTTATTCTGATTCTTTAACAATACGTAAGCTGGTTTCTTGATACGGCTTACCTTGTAGTTTTACGATATAACTACCCCATTCATGCATATTGATATGATGTAAAGCGAGATTTTGTTCGAGACAATATTGATTCGTAATGTATTGACCTTTTATATCAGCCCCTTTGACGGTTAACTGAATATTAGGATTGGTTGCAAAAACCATTTTTTCATTCCATTCTTTAATAGCTAACTGGATATATGCTTGCCCTTTAGCATTAAGAGTTAGTGAATAACCTAATGACTGATCGAAAATTTGCTCTAGTTGTATTGCTTCTTCTGGGGTATTTGCTGTTGTTTGAGGTGTAAGTTTAACGTCACATGTTGCTTTATATGGTGTAATGAAATAAGTATTACGTCCTTTAATTTCAGCTTCACTGGGTATTTGAGCATCAGCAATAGCAGGATAACTGGCGACGATCGCAATCAAAATAGACAGTGTTTTATTCATAATAGTATTCTTATTGTTGAAGTGGGAAAGCAGCAATACAAGTAGGTAGATCTTGCTTGTTTTTTAATGGGATAATTTGACAAAACGGCGTTTGATGCGCAGTTTCTTTACTCATATCACGGGTACTTAAACTGGAAAAAAAGGCTAATAATGCTTGTTTCTCAGTTGTTGTTAGTGTGAAACCTTGTAGACGCTGATCTTTGTTAGGATGCCTACGTCCATCGCCTTTATTCGGACCTATAGTGATAATACGCCCACCTGCAGCATAACTATCAATGACAGCCTCAAGACGATTAAAACTTCCATCATGTCCCCATGGTCCAGTATTGATTACATTGATTAGCGATGGAATTCGAAATTTACCATCATCAGTTTGTTGCTGGGTAAATTGTCGCAATCCAACTTCATGGCGAGGATAGCTATATTTATCTAAATTATTTTTAATGCCATAAAGCCCTGTATTGTAATACACCGTATCACTTGTTTGAGGTTGATTTAATAACTGACCTCCATGACATTGAGAACAACTAAGTCGTTTACTGGTAAATAACGCTAGTCCTTGTTGTTGTTGAGAATTAAGTGCTGTTTTATCACCGTTAATAAAAGCTTGATAGGCAGTATCAGTATCACTAATGGTGGCAACATACTCACTTAATGCATCAATCACTTTCGCTGTGGTTATAGTTCCATCATTAAAACTGGTTTGAAAAAGTGGTTTATACAAGGTATCAGCTTGCTGTAATCGAGTGAGTAACAGTCCATCGGTCATGCCCATTTCTGGTGGGTGCAAAGAGAATAACGGTAATTTAATTGTATCTTCTAGCGTTGTTAAATGAGGTTGGCGCTGCATAAATGTCGATAGCATTGCGCTATTAAGTAACGATGGCGTATTTAAGGTCGTTGGATAACCATTAATATCGGGTACTTTGGCAAAACGGTTAGTCCAGCCTAAATCAGCAGCATGGCATAATGCACAACTACGATTCCCTGTTTTAGATAGTCGATTATCATTAAAAAGATAGCGTCCAAGCGTGATTTTTGCTGTTTGTTGCGTTGCGGTTATTGCTGTTGTCGCCGCAAATATTGGCGATGACATTATGAATATTGGACTTAATAATAAGACGGAAACAGTGTGAAAGGTAACACCCATGATTGACATTAAAACTGGCTTAAGAGGCGATAATTGTAATGGGGAATAGTTGTTTTAGCATGTGATTTTATGTATCAAATTGCAACAACAATCGCCGCAATATGATTGAGTGATCGCTCTCTATTTTTGATACTAATAATCGCTGTATTATTAGAGTAATCAAACTTATATATGGTAGTTTTAGCTTAATAATATCAAGGTGATAAATATGAAAACTAACCCTGAAGATAAACTGCATAGCCAGCAGGTTTATGTTTGTGATGATGCACTTGCTGAACGACAACTAGCGTGTTTAGAAGTGCTTTATGATTTTAATCATACACGGCCATCAGAAACAGCAAAACGTGCTGAACTTATGCAGCAACTATTTGCTGAAATAGGGGAGGGGTGCTATATCGAACCACCATTACATGCTAACTGGGGTAAACATACGCATTTGGGTCGTAATGTGTATGTAAACTTTAATTTAACCTTGGTTGATGATACCCATATTTATATTGGTAGTAATGTCATGATTGGTCCTAATGTCACTATAGCCACTGCGGGACATCCGATTGATCCACTATTACGTCAGCAGGTCACACAATTTAATATTCCAGTGACAATAGGGAATAATGTTTGGATTGGAGCAAGCTGTGTTATTTTACCCGGTGTTTCTATTGGCGATAATACTGTAATTGGTGCAGGTAGTATTGTGACAAAGGATATTCCAAGTAATGTTGTAGCAATGGGTAATCCTTGTTGTGTATCAAGAGAGATTAACGAGTACGATAAAAAATATTATCATAAAGGTCGTAAGTATTTATAAATATAATATTTTTAATATATAGAAAGAGATTTTAATAAAAGATATTTTTATATTTAACATTAATATTTATTGTATAGATATAAGTATTTCTTGAATTTTTTGATAAATATCAGAAGAATCCCCAGTTAATATTGCTTCTATTTGACTATTTTTATCTAACATTTTTACTTTTTCTAATGTTAGATATTGTTGGTGCTTTCGAATTTGGAAGCGTTCTTGTAGTAGTGACTGGCTCATTACTATATTTGCTTTGAAAACAGCACGATAAACACCATTTAGGGGCATGTGACACATAACTAAAATCCTTTGATATCTGTATTTATAAGGAAATGCCTTATAGGTGTTGATATTGGTATTGAAACCCCTGAATTGTAGACAACTAGAACGAAGATTTAAAGGTTTATAATCATAATCATTCTATTTATATGTTATTAAGGATTAAAAGGTAAAATTAGGCATAACGAATGGGAATATAATAAAAAGCATATAACAATAAGAGATTAATTGGTAAGAGAAACCAATAAATATAATTATAGATTGGTTTCTAATTAGTATTGTAAATAAATAGATCACACTAATAATTTATTGGTAACAGAGTCACGTCTTATTAGTGTCGGTGAGAAAACACAATTTGCTGTATGTTTAATATTATTATTGGTTAAATATAGCGCTAATTTGGTTGCTTCTTCAGCCATTAAATAAATAGGGTAGCGAACGGTTGTTAATTGTGGGCGAACATATCTGGCAATTAAGGCATCATCAAAACCAACTACCGAAATATTATTGGGTACTTTTACGCCATTATCTTCAAGAATATTGATAGCACCCGCTGCCATATTATCGTTATAGGTAACAACTGCTGAAATAGGTAAAGACTTGGATAATAAGTTTGTCATCGCTTGCTCACCACCTTCAATATAAGGCTCGGTAGTTTCTATATAGTTGTCATTAAGCGTTAAATTATTTGCGTGTAAGGCATCTTTATAACCTTGTAATCGTTGTGTGGCATCTTCTATATCATGTGATGAATTGATATAGGCAATATGAGTATGTCCATGGCGGATCAAGTACTCGGTAGCAATATAGGTGCCTTTGGTATTGTTGAGTGAAATACAACGTTCTGCTAATTCGGGAATATAGCGATTAATTAAGACTAAAGATTTAACCTGGTGCGCATACTCAATTAATGCTTGATCTGAAAGCCCTTTAGAATGAATGACAAGCGCATCACAACGGCTATTTATCAGTAAATCAATGGCTTTTTTTTCATCTTCTGCTCGATGATAACCATTTCCAATTAAGAGATTTTTGCCATTTTGTTGCGCCACGGTATCGACCGCTTTTACTAATGTCCCAAAGAAGGGATCAGAGACATCGCCGACTAATACACCGATAGTGTTGGTATTGTGACTGGCAAGGGCACGAGCTGCGGGATTCGGTTGGTAATTAAGTTTATCAATTGCAGTCGTTACAGCTAAAAGGGAGGCTTTACTTGTTTTTGGGGAGTGATTTAATACACGTGATACCGTTGCTACAGAGACGCCAGCCTCACGAGCAACATCTTTAATTGTTGCCATAGATGATCTCAAATTAAATGCCATTACTGTGTTAATAAACCTTGGCGGCAGATAATATAGTCGTTTGTTATAAAATGATGTTGTTATTATAAATCGATCTTGTTTCACATCATAATTAATATTAAAAAATGAGTAGTAAAAGGTATTTTAGTTATTATTTTTTAAATAAAAGGTCTGTTAGACAATGCTTTTGAGGTGATTAGCTATGTTAACTGGTATTGATAACGTGGCGCAATTAATAAAAATTCAGGATGAACACTGAAATGCCAAGAATCACCAATCACCATATGCTCACTATCAATATGTAGATGCAAACAACGATTAGGTTGAAGTTCATATGTGTGGCGTGCTTGTGCCAATTGTTATTGGTAAAAAGATACTCGTATCGTTGTAGTGTCATAATTCGTATTTGTGACACATAAAATGAGTATAAATAGGTTTTTTCTTTGTCATTATTTGTCATTGTACTTAATATGAGCGTGGTTGCTTATTTGTGGTGTAAGAGTTTATTAAGCCACAACAAACAATAATGACAAGGATGTTGGTATGAAAAAGTATATTAGTTTTGCAATTTTTCCTGTACTGGCTGGGTGTACAGAGATCCCTAATGACACCACATTAGAAAAAGCTTTTTATTCTGCTGCACTATCCTCAAAAGCGAGCACCGTCTTGAGCGTTGATAATTTTGCTAAAGTCAGTGGATATAAAAAACATGATCAATATATAGCAGAGGTGAGTTACGACATTCGCTTTCTTCAAAACCAAGAGAGTTATAAGATCAAAGAGGATACGCGAGATTCAGGCTTAGGCTTACATGCTCTTTCAATAGAATATGGACACTATAAAGCAGGGGATATCAGTAGTAACCAGCAGCAAGTTATTTTTATTAAAACGCGTTCTGGTTGGCAGGTAAAGGCATAAAAAAAGCAGCCTATAATTAGGCTGCCTTGGTATTTAACGTCGTTTTTTATCAATACGTATGCTAAAGAACTATTTATTCTTTATTGTCGCAATGCGAGAACATACTGGGATATTCGTTGCATCAAGACCTGGCGCTGTATTATGGAAATCAAACTCAAGTTCTACATCTGGTTTGAAAATTAGACAATGTGTTGAACCACCAAAGTGGAACATACCTAACTCATCACCTTTATTAAGATGTTGGCCTTCTTCTACCGTTACTGCACAAGAAGAGACTTCAGCCATACCAATAGCGATGAAACACATTAAACCAATTTTAGGATTGTCAGATTCAATAAAGATCACTGCGCGTGTTGCAACAGCCGTTAAAAATGGCTGTGAATTGTTTGGCGCGCTATCGTCAGCACCGTCTGGGTTATTAAAGCCTTGGTAACGATTACCTAAGTAGTAAGAACCGTTAACCATGTAAGTTTTCTTAACCGTACCACTGACTGGGCTGTTCCAGCGGTGATAGCTTAATGCACTCAAGAATGCTTGGTAAACAGTACCACCAACAAATTGCTCAGCTAAAGGATCAAAATCCATCATATTTTCTAATGAGTAAGGTTGACCTTTAAGCCAGAAGCTCGAAGACTTAGCAACATTAGTTACAACTTGTAAAGGCGCTGATTCACAAGCGTTAGCAATAACATCATCACCTTCAGCAACAGGTCTTACACCGTCTTTAAATGTACGGGTAAAGAAGTCATCCCATGATTTAAAGCCGTAATATTTATCACTAGAGTCACAATTGAAGAAATGTTCAAAAGGCTTATTGTCGTTTTCTGAATCACTACCTTCTGCTTGACAAGCAACAGTGACCATTTCTTTTTGTGCGTTATCACTTAACCAGCCAAATACTTTTGGTGTGCGATCTGGGTGGTTTTCAATCAATACTGAGCGAGATTCTGGAGATGAAAGATATAGGCTCCAGTAAGTCAGAATTTTCTTAAATTGTTGGTTAACAAGTTCGTTAGCAAAGAACGCATAACCTGAATCCGTTGCCATTGGCCAATCAAGTAGGGCGTTAATTGGGAAGCCAATTAAACCACAAGGCTCAAGTGCGCCGGTTTTAGGGTCTAAAAATTCAGTACACTCTGGTGCTTGAGTCATAATATGATTTAACAAAACTAAAAATTCATCAAAGTTATTCACTTCAGCTGTTTCTAGTGGCGTTAATTCTTTGTGACTTTTTGCCTCACTAAACATGTCTTGAGAAAGGCGTAAAAGTACAGGATCACTTTCAACTAATTCTTTAAATTCTACAATCGGTTGAGCGATTGAATGAGACGTTAAATGCGTACGTGTTTTTAAATCTTTAATCCAAGCTACAATATGTGCTTTATTTTTAGGAAGCCAATTGCCTTTTAATAGAGGATAGGTCTGATTCATAATTCTATACCAAATGATAAATTAAATTTAAAAACGCTAAAGCATGAGTATCTTATTAAAGATATATAATGTGATGCATCGAACAATGACATTATTCTATTGCTGCTTATGATTTAAGTCATTAGCTAAAACCTAAAGGTTAAAACTCAAATATATATAATCAATTATTCATAATGGGTTATTAAGTAATGCTTAAAGATAGTGTGATAAACCATAGGTCAAATTATAAATTCAGATCTAATTTTATTAATTTTAATTTTTTCATAGGAAGAAATTACTGTTAAAAGCGATAAGAATAGTGCTTTTTATGAACTTTAAATATAGTTATTGATTGTTATTTGTTCTTTTTTGTGACTTTTGTAATTGATTTCATCAATGTTATAAGGAAAGGTGCTGAGTGTAATAGTTTTAAAATGTGATCTATATCACGTTTTGTTTTTTAATTTAGGTTCATCTTAATAGCACAAACAATAAATAACTTAATAAATTATTGGTGGAAAAAATGACTTTAAAAGTAACTGCTAAAGGTTTTGAATTACCTGATTACATGGAAGCTCATATTGAATCTGAGTTTGCTAAATTCGATAAATTCCAAGTTGTATTTCATAGCCGTAATGTATTTATGAAGCTAGAACCAGGCCGTCAATTTATTGTCGAAATTGCGGTTAAGACTAGTGTTGGTGATATTGAAGCGTCAGCTGATGAAAAAGAATTAAGCGAAGCACTAAGTGCAGCATTTGCTCGTTTAGAACGCCAAATCATCAAGAAAAAAGAAAAACCACTTGCTCACCGTTCTGAGTTAAATGAACGTGACAAAGAAAACTTCCTTAAAGAAGAAGAAGCTTCAGCAGAAGCTGCTGCTGACATAGTTATTGCTGAAAACAACAAATAATAACGGTTCGTTAAATGCGGTGTTATAAAATAGTACCGTATTAGACTGATATTATTCGTTAAGCAGAGAAGCCTCGATCAATTTATATTGATCGAGGCTTTTTTTATGCGGCTATGCGGCTTGTTGGTCGATAACGTGGTTGATAATAGTATTTTCTTTTTTTACACAAACAAAAATAGCATTACCTGATTGACCATTCCAAGGTACGATTTTATCGTAGCTGTGTTCAAACATCGTGATATCAAAAAACGGTGTCAGTAATTGTTGTAATTGAGCAAAATTCACCGCAACCATTGGATGATTATCGCTCCAAGATTGCGTTATATTGTCTGACGTTTTTTCAATTTTCAGCTGTAATTGTTGGTTTTCACCATTACCCTTGTAGTGCCAACCTGATTGGAACATAAAGTGGCTATCTTCAAACTCAGTGGTATGGCGTACAAAAGAGCTATTATCGATTTTATCTTTATCAACCGCATTGAAACAGAAAACCCCGTCTTGGCTTAATGCATTAAAGGCACTTTCAATACATTGCATCAGTTTTTCGATATTAGCGTTGTAGTGCAATGAATATAAGAAACAGGTAATTAAATCTAATGGTGCATCGACAGTGAAATTACACATATCGTGTTGAACAAAAGTTGCATCAGGGCAGCGTTGTTGAGCAATATTTAGCATCGGCTGATTAATGTCTAAGCCGCTTGCTTGATAACCATAACCAATAAAATGTTCAACATGAGGACCAGTACCACAAGCAAGATCAAGATAACGAGTGCCTTGATTGCCGAATAGCTGGTGGAGTCTACGGATACAATTACTTTGTTCTTGGTAATCGATATCAGCACACATTAAATCATAGTAGCCAGATAAATCAGTGTATAAAGCGTTATAAGACATGGTTAACCTAATGATTATAAAGAGATTATATCGGTTGTGGTAATCTAGCTATTACCAAATCTGCGCGATATTAGCCTAGCTTTACTAATGCAACAAACAATATTTAGTAAATTAATAAAATTACTGATATAGATCGCGTTTTATTCTTTACTGGTATATTGAGATGTGTCGAGGTTGGTTGTAATGGATCAGTTTTTCTGGTGCTATGTAAAGTGAATATTGATGTGATTGAGCCTATCTTTACTACGGTGTAACAGATATCGAAGATTCACAGGTTAAATAGCGGTGTAAGTGTTGCTTATTACTGACGGACAAGGATAATAATCGCTTTAAAAATAGCGATGTTTTTATGCGGCTTGATAAATTTGTTTGTAAAAGTACCGCCTTCACGAAAACGCAAGCCATTGCCTCTATTACTCAAGGTGATGTAACGGTTAATGGTGAGGTGATTACCGACATTGCCGCTCAAGTACATGAGAATAATGATGTGGCACTGAGTGGTGAGCGTCTTTATCCACGTCCATTTCGTTATCTATTAATGCATAAACCCGCACAGACAATTTGTTCTAATATTGATGAAGTGTACCCATCATTGTTCAATTACGTTGATATAGAACGCCCACAAGAATTACATATTGTGGGTCGGCTAGATGCTGATACGACAGGATTAGTGCTGATCACCGATGATGGTCGATGGTCATTTAATATTACTTCTCCCAATAAATTATGCCCTAAAGTGTATCGAGTTCAATTGCGTCAATCTATTGATAAAAGTGCGATCCAGTTGTTTGCTCAAGGTATTAAGTTACAGGGTGAAACACAGCTGACGGCTCCTGCAACACTAACGATTGTTAATGATAAACAAGTGTTATTAACGATTACAGAAGGTAAATTTCATCAAGTAAAACGAATGTTTGCCAGCATTGGTAATAAAGTTGTGGGTTTACATCGTGAGACTATTGGATGCATAAGCTTAGATGTTAGCGAAGGACAATGGCGCTATTTAAGTGAAGATGAAATAAAGGCATTAGGCCAAGAATAAACAAATTCAAAGTATGGTGTGGGCGCTCTTATAATAAAAAAGACACAGCACCTATAAAATCAAATGAGGATGAATCGGTGAAAAAAAGTCAATTAGGTTTTCTTGTGGTCGCAGCTACAATGCTATTAGCTGGATGTAGTGAAGCGACAGTCACAGCAACACCGGTTAAAAACGTTGATACAGTGTCGGTTACATCACCTGATGATATTGATGTATTTTGTCCAACAGGTATTTGTACCTTTGAATTATCAACGACAGAACCAACTAAAGTGACGGTTACCATGCACTATGATTACAGTAAACTGTACACCAAAATTGAAGGGGTGAGTGTTGTTGGTGAAGGTGCAAAAGATGCAAAAGTGGTTGATGAAGATCAATTTACGGTTGAATTAACTAAAAAGAATACTCCAGTAAAAATTGAAGTCATTGATTTTTACCGTAACTAAATAGCATATTTATATCATTATCGACGCAGTCTTTATTTATTTAAAACATCATAATAATGACTTAATTATTATGATGTTATTTATCTTCATTGTGCTTATTAGACTTTGTTTAATAATGATTTTCTTTTCTTATAGTTCGAGATCATATCTTTATTATGTTCAGGTATCGATCTTCTATCATGAATTAAGTGCCTAATAGCCATAACTGGATGTTTAGTTAGCATTTTAGGGCCCGAAAATCGCATTATTATTTGTGATTTAATTTTTTGTTGTGGTTTGTAACAATGAATTGGACACTGCTTACAACTGGGCTTATTTTCGCCATAAGGACAGCGGTCGAGGCGCTGTTTTACGTAGACTCTAAATTGCTGGCACTGATCACAACGTTGAAAATTTTCAGTATGGATTTGATGATGTTTTAAGCAGTAAAGATTGATCATTGCGGTTATGGTCTTAAACTCAGTATTAAGTTGACCAAATAGATGAAAGTTACTTTCTTCAGACACGTTTAATTACCTACATGATGAAAAGGAATTATTCTAACGTTTATAAAGATGCATTTTAAATAAAACTTTTATGAAATATCAGAAAATGAAGATAAAGACTAATTACCTTAGTAATAGATGTTAATAATGTTATTAAAGTGAAAAATATAATGATTAAATACAAGAAATATGCCGAGATGGCTTGATTTAACGGGAGTTGAGCAGTAGTATCCACGCCTCGATTTTTATGGTGGTGTATATGAGCAGATTTGAGTGCCTTGAAAGAATTGTCGACGAATATCGTAAAAAAGTTCGTGACGCAGAGTTTAACCGTCAGAATGATAGCGAAGTGGCTAAAGTTCTAGTTTTGCTAGTCGGTAACTCAATGTTCAGTCTGGCTGATGAATTTGCTGATTGGGTTAATCGTGGCGGTGATCGTAGCTATGGCGGTAAGTTTTTTGTTTCTAAGCAGCTAATGACGTTGTTAGAACCAGTAACTTTCCGTGGTGTAACGGTTCGTCGTGATTCGATTAAACTATTCAGAATTTCATAACCTGAGTGGCTTCTAATCGTTATTCAATGACTCTCCGATAGAAAAATTGAAAAACAGATTTTTGATCTAGCTATTAGCGTGGTCAATAAAAAGGGGATGCTGTGGCATCCCTTTTTTGTTGATTACTGTGAAGTGGTATTTTTACCTGCATTACCTGCAT
>CAMQXY010000064.1 GCA_947039005.1 uncultured Photobacterium sp. | reverse complement strand
GGTATTGAGAATGCCGACCCTCGACCCTCGACCCTCGACCCTCGACCCTCGACCCCTCGATCCTTTATACCCCATGTCCTTCGTTACCGATTTCCAGCGTAATCGATGGTTGAAATAGGGTGTTGTAAAGTCGCTGCGAAAAGCCATCAGTCATACCTGAAATGTAATCAGCAATGATCCGCATTTCATTGTCACCTTTGTCGGCTGCACTTTGCCAATGCTTACGGGTTGCTTCTGGTAATAAACGCTCAGGATCTGATGCAAACGCATCAAATAATTCCATGATTAATTGTTGACCTTTATATTCTAATAGCTGGATTTCAGGCTTTTTAACCACATAATCACTGACAAATTGTTTCAGTACATTAAGGGTGTTTTCCATTGGCTGTGACAGAAAAGCGTTCCATTTTAATAATGGTTCTTCAAAACTGTGTAAGCCATCTTGCAGTGTTGGTGCGATTTCAATTGAGGTCAGTAAGGCATTAACTAGCGCGCCGATAGCATCTTTGCGTTGGTGATGGCTGGCAAACATGCGCTCACTGATTTCGCCAATACGTTGTTCTAACCACGGATCACCACATTCAGCGATTTTTGATGCTACCGCTTCTTGCCATTGATCACGGTTTATAATCCCCATCACGATGGCATCTTCAAGATCATGGACGCCATACGCAATATCGTCAGCGAGTTCCATGATTGAACAATCAAGTGATTTAAAACGCGTTTTATGGTGTTGCTGTGGTAAATGGGTATGGCTACGCATTTGTTTAAATAGTTGACGATCATGTTCAGAAAGAGGTGCTAACACCCAATCAAAGACCGTTTGATCATCATCATAAATGCCTTTTGCAGGATGCCATAGCTTGGCTTTTAAATGACGAAAATTCACGACATCATCTGGTCGCTCTGTTGCGGTAGTTTGACTCAGTAAAGCGGGGTATTTGAGAAGCCCTAATAAAGTACGGCGCGAGAGGTTCATGCCGTAATGTTCGGTGTAAGGTTCTAGGAGCGTTACGATACGAAAGGTTTGCGCGTTACCTTCAAAACCACCGTGATTACGCATCATATAATTCAATGCTACCTCACCACCATGACCAAAAGGTGGGTGCCCAATGTCGTGCGCTAAACAGATACTTTCCATTAAGCTGGTTGAAGATAATAATGAATGGAATTGAGGCTGCTTTAATTTTAATTGTGCCACAATGCCGGTGCCGATTTGCGAAGCTTCAAGAGAGTGAGTTAAGCGGGTGCGATAAAAATCGTGATTGCCAGCACCATGGACTTGGGTTTTGGCTTGCAGGCGTCGAAATGCAGCCGAATGTAAAATTCGCGCTCGATCACGTTGATAGACCGAACGGTGATCATCTCGACGCATTTTTTGCTCGTTGCTGTGACGTTGTTGCCAGCAAGGATCAATAATAAAGGCGGTCATTAACTGATCTCATCTAACGTTAAATTAAAGCTGTCAGCAAAAGTGCTCAGGAAATAGTCCATTTCAGGGGTTCTGCGTGCTGCTAAGGTTTCTTCAAGACGTTTTTTTGCCTTGGTGAATTCATGATTTCCGGCACTTAATTCTTCTAAACATTTTAGGTAAGCGCATAAGGTATCAGCTTGTTTGACGATAGCCGCATTTTCAGGATCAAGCTTATGGCTATCAAGTAGTGGCGCATAATCATCATGAAATTCTTCAGGTAACATCGAGAGCAGTTTTTGCTCGGCAGCAAGCTCGATTTTTTTGTATTCTTCAGCAATGGTCGGGTTGAAGTATTTAATTGGGGTTGGCATATCCCCCGTAATGACTTCGCTGACATCATGGAACATACCTAATAAAGCAATACGTTCAGGGTTAACATTGCCGCCAAATTTACGATTTTTAATGAGTGCCAGCGCATGGGCAACAAAAGCAACTTGAAGACTGTGCTCTGAAATGTTTTCAGTTTCGACACTGCGCATTAATGGCCAGCGTTGAATTAAACGCATCCGTGCAAGGTGAGCAAAAAAATGGCTTTTTTCCATGGGAGTGTTCCCTTATAGCAAAATTTTGATGAGTATGAGTATACCAAGTGTGTGGTGTTAATGAAGGAATTACTTGGTAAGTGTGCGCGCGTTATTTGAGATAGATAAAGAAAAGCCTCGGGGATAAACCGAGGCTGATAATCGCGTACTGTTAACAACGATGAGTGATAGTTGCTGTTATTGACGATAGCTGTGCAGGAAGCGCTCAAGACGAGTCATTGCAAGTTCAAGATCGTCGACTCGTGGCAAGGTAACAATGCGGAAGTGATCCGGCTGTTTCCAGTTAAATCCAGTACCATGGACCACTAATACTTTTTCTTGAAGTAAGAAATCCATGGCAAAGCGTTGATCATCAATAATGTTGAATTTTTTCTGATCTAATTTTGGAAATAAGTATAACGCGCCTTTGGGCTTTACACATGAAACGCCCGGAATTTGTGTTAATAAATCATAAGCTTTATCGCGTTGCTCTAATAAGCGTCCACCGGGTAAAATCAATTCATTAATACTTTGGTAACCACCCAGTGCGGTTTGAATTGCATGTTGCATTGGCACGTTGGCACATAAACGCATTGAAGACAGCATTTCTAAGCCTTCAATATAGCCTTTGGCTTTATGTTTCGCACCAGAGAGCACCATCCAGCCAGCACGGAAACCACACACGCGGTATGATTTAGACAGACCGTTAAAGGTAATACAGAAAACATCGGGTGCTAATGGTGCAATCGAGGTGTGCTTAGCACCGTCATACAAAATTTTATCGTAGATTTCATCAGCAAAAATAATCAGATTATGCTGACGTGCAATTTCAACGATTTCTAAGAGAAACTCTCGACTATAGACCGCACCCGTTGGGTTATTAGGGTTGATCAGCACGATACCACGCGTATGAGGACCAATCTTTTTCTTAATATCCTCAAGATCAGGATACCAATCGGATTGCTCATCACAGGTATAATGTACTGCGGTGCCGCCTGAAAGTGATACTGCTGCCGTCCATAATGGATAATCAGGAGAAGGCACCAAAATTTCATCTTTATGGTTTAGCAGTGCTTGCATCGCCATTACAATTAATTCTGAAACGCCATTACCAATGAAAACATCTTCAACGTCAATGTCTAATAAACCACATTTTTGGTAATGCTGGACGACGGCTTTACGCGCAGGATAAATACCTTTTGAATCACAGTAGCCTTGTGATGTTGGTAAGTTACGGATCACGTCAACCAGAATTTCATCAGGGGCATCAAACCCAAACGGGGCTGGGTTGCCAATATTAAGTTTAAGTATTTTTTGGCCTTCTTCTTCCATGCGTTTAGCATGCTTAAGAACGGGACCACGTATGTCATAACAAACATTATTGAGCTTGGATGACATCCCGAAATTTTGCATATAATACTTTCCTGATGAGAATTTTTGGTATCCCCACAAATTACACTATAAAACTGGTTTAAAGGAACACCTTTTAGCACAATATTTGGAAAAACAGTGTTTTGTGTTATTTCAAACCCATAGTAGCTGCAGTATTAACTACAGTTATTATTAAGGTTCAGCTATTTATGCTGAAATATCCTCAAAAGGAATGATGTTACTTCATTAGTCAGATGCTATCGAGTGAGGTAGAATACTCAGATCATTCTTCTTTGCTGAAAATCAATGCGTTGCCGTGTTTAGGTAAGCGTTGAAATAATGACTGTTTTTAGCAAAGAATCGAGTATGTCCATGATTGGCATATTTTTATCTTTCAGCCAGGGATGAGCCGTATTGGTGATATTGAGCTGAGCGAGGTTATCTTGACTGCGTTACAACAAGCCGTTGAATTATTGATTGCTAACATTAAACAGGCATCAGTAACAACACAACGATTACTAGTAAAACTAGAACTATCTGCAAATACTGATTTAATTGACTGGATGGATGCCCAACCCTTATTTCCTAAATTTTATTGGCAATCCCGTGATTGTCGTGAGGAAGTCGTGGCGTTAGGGCAAATCAAAACGTTTACTGATCCGTTAATCGCTGAAAAAGTCATTGCTGACGATCAGCGCGTATGGGGTGGACGCTCTTTTGATGGTCACACTGATCGTAACCGTCGTTGTCTTTCATCTTTTTTCTTTTTGCCATTACTCGAAATTATTCGTTTAGATGGCGAATGGCATCTTGCCGCTAATATGAGTGACGATAAGCCACGGATGTTAGCGATGCTGCAAAAAATCGCTACCAACCCTGAAGTAGTAACCGATATTGATAGTCGGATATTAAGCCGTAGCTATAGCCCTGATTTTGCTGGTTGGTCAACCATGATAGAGCAAGCATTAACAGGCATTGCTAATGATGAATTTGAGAAGGTAGTGTTGGCTCGACGGACAACATTACAATTGGATCATCCTGTATTACCTGCACAATTACTAAAGGCCAGCCGAGCAAGTAACAGTAATAGTTTTCATTTTTTGATGGCACTCGATGCTGAGCATTGTTTTGTGGGATCAACCCCTGAACGGTTATTTCAACGCCATGATCGTGCGCTACAAACAGAAGCCCTTGCTGGCACTATTGGGCGTGGAGCTGATAATAAAGAAGATCAGCAATTGGCGGAGTGGCTTTTGGCTGACACTAAAAATCGTTATGAAAATCGATTAGTGGTGGATGACATTGTTGGGCGTTTAGTACCGCAATGTGAATCAATGAATGTCGCGCCTATTCCTGAGTTAGTGCGATTACGTAAAGTACAGCATTTGAAGCGCAGCATTGATGGTCAACTCAATGATGCTGTGTTTAGTGCTAATTTGCTCGATAGCTTGCAACCTACCGCTGCGATTGCAGGTTTACCCCGTGATGCAGCATTAAACTTTATTGCTGAGCATGAACCATTTGCTCGCGGTTGGTATAGCGGTGCTGTCGGTTATATAGGTCAAAAGCACAGTGAATTCTGTGTGGCGATCCGTAGTGCGATGATTAGCGGTGATGATTTACATTTATTTGCTGGCGCTGGCATTGTGCCGGGTTCAGTGGCTGATAGTGAATGGAAAGAGCTTGATCGTAAAACATCAACCTTATGTAGTTTGTTTGAGCAACCTTGTTCTGATGACGGTAAAGTTATGGATAATATGGGATATAAAAGCGCATGATGCAGCCATCATTAACGACTAGCCAGTCATACCGTGCGGCACTAAATGGTTGTTGGGCAAGTTTAATGCTTGAGGAATTAATGAGACTTGGAGTACAACATGTTTGTATTGCACCGGGATCTCGTTCAACGCCGTTAACATTAGCAGCGGCAAAATTAACCCAGCTGACGATTCATACGCATTTTGATGAACGCGGTTTAGGTTTCTTAGCACTAGGCTTAGCTAAAGCCTCTCAATCTCCAGTCGCGGTGATTGTGACTTCAGGTACCGCAGTTGCGAATTTATTACCCGCAGTGGCTGAAACAGGGTTAACCGGTGAAAAGCTGGTATTATTGACCTCTGATCGTCCCGCTGAATTGATTCAATGTGGTGCTAATCAAGCTATCCGCCAACATGGGATCTTTTCTGATCATGTCAGTCACTTTTTAGATATACCTAGCCCAAGTTTGGATATTAGTCCTAACTGGTTATTGTGTGCTATTGATGATGTGATGCAGCAGCAACAATTGCGTGGTGGTTCAGTACATTTTAATTGTCATTATCCTGAACCATTATATGGCGATGATGTTGATTTTAGTGATTATCTTACTCCTGTTGCTCAATGGCAGCAGGATCATACCCCGTATTGTCAGCATCAAGCGTTACTGTCTTCAGCAACTGCAACAATTGACCCTGTACAGTGGCAAGCATTGTGTACCCAGAAAGGGGTGATAGTTGCGGGTCGACTGGCGGCTAATGAACTTTATGCGGTGCAACAATTAGCTACTACGTTAGGGTGGCCATTGCTGGTGGATCCACAAGCGGGTGGCAGCAGTGATTATGCTGGTTTTGATGGTTGGCTACACAACATCGCCTGTCAGGATTATCTTCAGCAAGCACAGGTATTATTGCAATTTGGTGGTCGCTTAGTTTCAAAACGGCTATTGCAGCTAATTGGTAGCCAAACGTGGCAGTCATTTTTATTGATTGATCCACTTGCGGGTCGATTAGATCCTAATCATCGCCGTAGCCAACGTATTCAAGCCAATATTGAAGTATGGGCGCAAGCAGCATTGTCATTAACCACTGAATCCCTACATTCACAATGGGCATTGCCATTGGTTGAAGCCTCACAGCGTTATTTTGATATTGTCACGGCACACAGCACACACTTTTCTGAATTGGGCTTAGCGGCGCAGGTGATGAATTGGATAGCACCATCAACAGAATTATTTCTGGGTAATAGCATGATTGTTCGATTGTTGGATATGTGTGCCAAATTACCATCAACGGCAACATTTGCTAATCGTGGCGCATCGGGTATTGATGGCTTAATCGCGACGACAGCGGGTGTGCAACGGGCTCGAAAAGTGCCTTTAGTGTGTTTGATTGGTGATACTTCGCTACTTTATGACCTCAATTCATTGTCTTTATTGAATCAACATCAATATCCAATTGTCATTATTGTGACCAATAATGATGGGGGGGGTATTTTTGATATGTTACCGGTTCCTGATCAACAAAAAGATGATTTCTATCGCATGCCACATGGGTTTGAATTTAGCCATGCTGCGGCAATGTTTGGTTTACATTATTGTGCGCCAACATCATTGATTGCCGCTGAAACAGCGATCCGTGATGGACAATTGCAGGCGGGTACAACCTTAGTTGAAATTAAAACCCCTGCTGGTGAAGCCGGTGAGATGCTAAAAGTGTTATTTGCTGAGGTTGAGCATGCTACTTTATTCTGAAACATTTGGCGTTAAAGCCAATGCCGATCAACCAACTTTAGTGTTTTTACATGGTTTGTTAGGTGATGGTCGTGATTGGCGGTATGTGATCAGCCAACTTGCCACAACGCATCATTGTATTAGCATTGATTTGCCAGGACATGGTTTGAGTGCTTTTGTTGATGCCGAAATGACCTCTGATGTATCAGATGGTGGTTTTGAGACTATCCATCAAGCATTAATTGCAACGTTAGCGCACCGTGGAGTGGCTAATTATGTACTTATTGGCTATTCAATGGGGGCACGTTTAGCAATGTATCATGCTTGTGCATTGGCAACGCATTCAATAGCAGCAACAGATTCACCGCGATTAATTAACGTGCTGCTTGAAGGTGGGCATTTTGGTTTACCTGTTGCTGAACGTAAGTCTCGTTACCAACATGATCAGCGCTGGGCGGCACGATTTGCACAGCAGCCATTGGTGGATGTATTACAAGATTGGTATCAACAACCTGTTTTTGCATCACTGACAGTAGAGCAACGACAGGCTTTAGTGGCTAAACGGAGTGATAATTTAGGCTCTGGGATTGCGAAAATGATGCTCGCAACGTCACTCGCTAAACAGCCACAATTATTACCACAATTACAACAGCTTTCTATACCAATTCATTATCTTTGTGGTGAGCATGATAGTAAATTTTGCCAATTAGCATCTGCTTGTGGCTTACATGTTACGGTAATCGATGATGCTGGGCATAATATTCATATTGAACAACCTGTTGCTTTTACAACGGCATTATTAGCATTTATTGATTAATAGTATCGTTGGAAAGTTATAGAGACTCTGTTTTCTCGCTAGAGAGTTTGGTCAATACGTCTCTGGCACAATATAAGGGTAATGCAATGCGCAGCGCGAAGTTATTTCAATATCAATTACCAATGGATTCTGGGGTTATTTTACGAGACCAACGCTTGATTACTCGTGAAGGTTGGGTCGTTGAGTTATGCCAAGATCAACAACGGGCTTATGGTGAAATTGCACCATTACCGGAATTTAGCCTTGAGACAGCTGCCGAAGCAGGCGAGCAAGCACAGCAACTACTCTCACAATGGGTTGCTGGTGAACTAGTTGATCTTAATGCAGCTTTTCCATCTGTTGCATTTGGTATTAGTTGTGCAATGGCTGAATTAGCTGCTGAACTTCCAGTTAGCGGCAATTACTTGGTAGCACCGTTATGCTCAGGTGATCCTGATGATTTAGTCGAGCGTTTAAATCAGATGCCCGGCGATAAAGTGGCTAAGATAAAAGTAGGCATGTATGAAGCTGTACGTGATGGTATTGTTGCCAATATGCTTCTTGAAGCTATTCCTGATATGCAATTACGACTCGATGCTAATCGTCAATGGACACCACTAAAAGCACAGCAATTTGCTAAGTACGTTAAGCCTGAACACCGCAGTGGTATTGCTTTTTTAGAAGAACCCTGTCGTGATCCGGCTGATAGTTTAGCGTTTGCACAACAAACTGGAATTAATATTGCTTGGGATGAAACAGTACGAGATGCAGGGTTTGAAGTAAAAGCTGAATCGGGTGTTGCTGCAATTATTATTAAACCAACCTTGATAGGTTCGCTTGAGCGTTGTATTTCATTGATTGAGCAAGCCCATGCTGCTGGACTCATCGCTGTGATCAGTTCAAGTATTGAATCAAGTTTGGGTTTAAATCAGTTAGCACGCTTAGCACAATGGCAAACTCCTAATGTGATTCCAGGGTTAGATACAATGCAATTATTTCAAGCGCAATTGATGCAGTCATGGCCTGGTTGTGAACTGCCAGTAATTTCTTTATCTGAATTAGACATGGTATGGCACAAATAGAAGCAACATTTCAGATGTGGCCTTGGCAATATTGGGCCGAGCAACGACCAGCCGAGATTGCTATTGCATTAGGTGATGCAAATGCAGGGGCTGTTACGTGGAATTGGATTGAAGTTACGGCGAATATTGAAAAATATGCCCAACGGTTGGTCGCTCAAGGTGTAAAACGTGATCAATTGGTCGCAGTGGTTGCCCCGAATAGTATCGATGTTTTATGGTTATTATTGGCGATTATCCGTGTTGGCGCTCGCTATGTTGGCCTTAATCCTAAATTACCATCTATTGCGTTAATTGAGCAATTAACGGTATTAGGTAATGATTATATTTGGTGTCCGACTGCAGATGTTGCCGAAGAGCTACCTGGGCGTACTATTACGTTAATGCCAGCGATGATCTCTGAGCGACTAATTCCTGTAATGTGGCAGGAGCATCGTCCGGTTACGTTGACATTAACATCAGGCTCGACAGGATCACCTAAAGCGGTTGTGCACCACGCCCAATCACATTTAGCCAGTGCGAGTGGATTATTAGAACAGATGGCATTTACCGCTGATGATAGTTGGTTATTGTCGTTACCGTTATTCCATATTTCAGGTTTAGCAATTGTTTGGCGATGGTTATACCGTGGCGCAAGAATTGTTGTTGTTGAGCCAGAATTGCAACAACAAGCTTTACAATGGGTCAGTCATGCATCATTAGTACCGACACAATTACAACGTTTCCTTGATTCCGAATACGCACAGCAGCACCAGTTACAACAGGTGTTATTAGGTGGTGCGACTATTCCTGTTAGTTTAACGACTACAGCTGAACAAGCAGATATTGAATGCTGGAATGGGTATGGAATGACAGAGATGGCATCAACTATAACTGTCAAACGTGCCAATAGTAGTGCTGGTGTCGGCACTGTTTTACCTAACCGTGAGCTTATTTTACGTGATGGTGAAATCTGGGTGGGGGGTAACGTGTTATGTTTAGGTTATTACCGCAATAAGACCATTTTTTCGTTATTGGGATGCAATGACGACGATGAGTGGTTTGCTACCAAAGATGTAGGTGAGTGGCATGATGACGAGTTATTTATTCGTGGTCGTAGCGATAATATGTTTATTTCTGGTGGCGAAAATGTGCAACCAGAAGATATTGAGCAGATATTATTACAACATCCTGCCGTAAACCAAGTGATAGTGTTACCGATTGATGATCATGATTTTGGTGCAAGGCCGGTGGCTATTTTAACAACAGCGCAACCGTTAGAGAGTTATTTAATTGATCAGTTAGTCACTTATATGTCGCAAAATGTTGCGCCTTATAAATGCCCAATTCGTTATTTGGCGTTGCCAGAGTGTTTTACGCAAAATGTAAAAATATCACGTTCGGATTTAGCGCAATGGTTAGCTTTACAATCATAAAATGAATATTAAGTGATAGTAATAGGCGAAGCATAATAGCTTCGCCTTTTTATTATGAGTTAACTCTGATTGATGGCTTATATGTTACGTTATAATTAACGTTTATCACCACGTAAGGCTATTACTTGTTGGCGCAGTAATTGGCTGTTTGTTTCTTCTGATGGTACACAGTCACCTGCAACAATAGTTACTTTTGACCAAAAACGTTTAGGGCATTTAAGTAATGCATGTCCACCTTCACGACTAAAATAACTGCCCCATAAACCTTGTAAAGCAACCGGAATAACCTGTACCTTTGAGCGCTTAATGATTAAATCAATCCCGCGCATAAAGGGCGCGATTTCACCATCTTGAGTGAGATGCCCTTCTGGAAAGACACACACAATATCGCCATTTTCTAAATACATTGCCACTTGAGCAAACGCTGTTCGTACTGATTTACGATCATTAGCATCGACTGGAATAGCTTTGCAGGCACGACAAAAGGTATTAATGATGGGAAGGTTATAAATATGTTTATCCATTAAAAAACGAATTGGACGGGGACAAGCGCCAGCTAATAAGAGTGCATCCATATAGCTTACGTGGTTACAAACTAATAATGTACTGCCACGTTGAGGAAGGTTATTGAGATTATGTTGACGAACACGATACATGGTATGGGTGACAACCCAGACCACGAAACGCCAGAAAAAATCAGGGGCTTGAAAATAGATATAAACTAATACGAGCCCGTTTAATCCTGCCAGCAATAAGAAAAATTGTGGAATAGACAGTTGTAATAACGACAAACAAACAATGGCTACTATCGCACTAACAACCATAAATACCGCATTCCAAATATTATTGGCCGCAATAATTTGAGCGCGTTGATCTTCTTTCGCTCGTTGTTGCATCAGGGTATATAGCGGTACGATGAAAATACCACCTGCAACTCCAAGTAATAATAACGAGATAAAAACTGGCCATAATGAGGGTTGGGCAATGAATGTTCCAATGGAGTTGCTTACTGGAATAATAGTCGGTGTCATGGCGTATAAGCCTAAGCCAAACAGGCTGATGCCAAAACAACCAATAGGTACTATTCCAGGATCAACTCGATGTTGTGACAAACGGTCACATAGCATTGAACCGATGGCAATACCGATGCTAAATAAGGTCAGTAAGAAAGATACAGCGGAGGCTTGACCGCCTAAATTACCGCGAGCAAAATTAGGAAATTGGGTTAAGTAACAGGCACCAAGAAACCAGAACCAACTAATGCCAATAATGCATTGGAAAATAATTTTATCTTGTTGGGCTATTTTCATGGTATGGCGGGTTTGTTGCCATGGACGCCAATGAAATTTAACATGAGGTTGGCTTGGTGGTGCAGGTGGAATAGCCAGTGAAGTCACATAGCCTAAAATCGCAAAGATAATCACACTAGCGGCAGCAATGTAACGGCTATTGTCACTGTTAGCGATAACGCCAGCAATAATAGTACCGAGTAAAATAGCTAAAAATGTTCCAGTTTCAACTAATGCATTGCCTGAGATTAATTCATCTTTTTTAAGGTGTTGCGGTAATAACGCATATTTAGCCGGCCCAAAAAATGCCGATTGGGTGCCCATCAAAAACAGTAAAAAAAGTAATGATAAATAGCTTTGGTAAATAAAGGCCACTGCGGCGCCACACATTATGATCACTTCGGCAAGCTTAACCATGCGCATGATTTTAGCTTTATCATAAATATCAGCAAGAATACCGGCAGATGCTGAAAATAAGAAAAAGGGTAAAATAAATAGCCCCGCCGCTAAATTAATTAACAGATCTGCATTAAGTGGTAATGAATGTACTGAGGCGTAAGCAATGAAAATAAGCAGAATGTTTTTATAAACATTGTCGTTAAATGCCCCTAAAGCCTGCGTGAGAAAATAAGGTAAAAACCGTCGTTTAGTTAACAGGCTTGATTGAGGCTTGGGGGACATTCTGCTGTTCTCGTTAAATTATTTGTGCCATGAATTTAAGTAGGTATCTAATAAATTATTGATCAATGCTTTACCGTCAACTTCGGTTGAAGTAAATAATTTATCATCCACGGTGAGTAAAGTAATACCATGGACACCAGCCCAAATAACACGACTTGCTTCAAGTACTTGCTCGTCACTCATGTCACTATTAATTTGACCAATCAGCGCTTCAAGCATACCCGTCATATTATCAATACGATCCGTTTGCCATTCAGGAAGATCTTCACCATTCATCGTATGTTGAAAAATTAACTGCCAACGGTATGGATGTGCTGTAGCAAAATCAAGGTAACAGAAGGCTAGGTTACGTAGTGCTTGTTGTGAAGAGGTTGAATCACGGACACAAAGTTCAGCTTGTTGGAATAATTCATCCAGTGTTTGGGCAACAGCATGAAGGAGTAACAAATTATAGTTACCGAACACATTAACTAAAGTACTTGGGACATAGCCAATCATAGCCGCGACTTTACGTAAGCTCAGTTCATGATGTGGATGCTCATTGAGAAAGTTTTTTACTTGCTCAAGCGTCATATTTACCAACTCTTCACGGGTGTGGTCATTTCTTCTTGCCATGGAATTATACTCTTTAAATATGTGTGCAATTGTCGTAATTAGCCCTGCGATAGGCTGCTTTTTTAATTATTTTAATATGTTGTCGTGTTTGACACATTATGTGTAGTACAAATAATACATAATGTAAGTTATATAACATGCCTGTTTCATTGAGATGCCAAAGCATACAATGCTATAAAATGAATCACTAAATTTAAGCGTTTCGTTTCTTCGTATTTTCTAATGAAACTTGATCATTAAGCGTCCAGAAATCGATTAAAATACCGATTAAGAAGAAGCCAAAAGTACATAAATAAAGGATACCTGTTAACCATTTTCCCATGTACATGCGGTGAACGCCGAATACACCAAGGAAAGTTAGTAGTAGCCATGCAATGTTGTAATCGATTTCACCACTGGCAAAACGTAAATCAGATTCACGGTTCATTGATGGGATTAAAAATAAATCGATTAACCAACCAATGCCGAATAGACCTAACGTTAAAAACCAAATAGTGCCGGTTATAGGTTTACCGTAATAAAAACGATGGGCGCCAGTGAAACCAAAAATCCACAATAGATAACCTATAAATTTACTGTGTGTATTGTTCTCTTGCATAGATATCTCCATTGAGAAAAAGCATCATAATCAATGAAAGTACCGTCTTTGAACGGATATTGTTAACTTTCGTTGACGCTATAAAAAACAGTATATAATAATAAACGTTTACTGCGGATAATATATGGAATGATATTGGAATTTTCACCTTTTAGGTTGTATTAGTTCAATTTATTACGCATAAATATGCGTCTAAAATGTATTTATGTTTAATTATATAAAAAATCACGGAAATAGTGCCTGCATTACTAGTGCTAGCTGTATGATTATTATGTTTATAAATGATTATGTCATATAGACATCGATAATGTTAAACGTTAGTAACAATTTTGATGGGTGATTAAATTGACATTCTCTAGCGAATAGCTACGATGCTTAGAGTTCATGACGAAGGTATATCTATTATTATGAAACGCTTTTTTACCGTATTTGCTCTCATTGTGGCGGTGTCGTTTACTGCACCCCACGCAGAAGCAAAAAAATTCGGTGGTGGTAAGTCGTTTGGTAAAAGCTTTAAAACCGCTCCGGTTCGTAAGCAGCAACCACAACAGACTGATACTATCGGTAAGCAAACTCCAACAGCGGCTTCATCGGCTAAAAAAGGTCTGATGGGTGGTTTGTTAGGGGGGCTTCTTGCTGGTGGTTTGTTAGCTGCCTTCTTTGGTGGTGCATTTGATGGTATCCAGTTTATGGATATTCTTATCATCGGTGTGATTGCCTTTGTATTGTTTAAGATCTTTAAAGCAATGCGTGCGAATAAAGGGACTCCTATGGGGCACCGAGAGTCTTATGCGGGCAATTCTCCGCGTCAGTCTCAGCAACAGCAACAACAACAGCAACAGCAACAGTTTCGTCAAGGTGCAGCACAACAACAGTCGTCTGGTTTTGAATCAACCGATAGTGATGTGCCGTTTAACTTGCCACCAAACTTTAATATGAATACATTTTTAAATGGTTCTCGTGACCATTACCGTGTTATTCAAGGGGCATGGAACCATAACGAATTAGAAAAAATTCGTGAATATGTGTCACCAGCGTTAATGGCTGATTTAACGGCTGAGCGTGCACAATTATCGGGTGAACAACACACCGAGGTTATGTATGTTGATGCTGAATTAGTACGTGCTGATCATGACGCTAATATGGCGCAGCTAAGTATTAAGTTTAGCGGTCGTTATAAAGATAATGCTGAAGGCGCAGAAGAAGACATTACTGATGTATGGCATTTAGAGCGTGATTTACGCAAACCTAATGCACCATGGTTAATTGTTGGTATTCAAGCATAATTACGAGTAATCGTTGCCAAAAAAGCCGCTAATAGCGAAAGTGTTCATATAGTATGCTCATTTCTCTAAGCGGTTTTTTTATATCTCTCAATAGGTTAGGTTGTTTTTTGTACGATTATGAAAGCGAATGATTGATAGATATTCAATTTTTTGACCTGGATCTCATCTTGATAGATAAAGATCTTCAGATATTGATCTCTGCACCTAGTTTTCTTACCAACAAACGCTAATATTAATATTAGATTATTTATCCCACTGGGATTTTCCATAAAGAGGTGACTATGCCGTACACTCCCGATATCGTTGATGAAATGAATCTACTGGTAAAATTCCCGATGCATAGCAATATGGAAGGCATTAAGGTTCATAGCGATGCAAGTCCAGCTGTTATCTCTGCAGCACAGCGTTTGTATGCTAAAGGATTAGTGACAGAAGAGGATGGGGGATATTTGACATATTCTGGCCATCAAGTTGTAGAAAATGCTAAAAGTGCATTACGCATTCTTACTGGCGCAGCAAAAGAATAACGTTATTCTTCAATAAAGAACGGCAATAATGATTATGTCATTTGCTCAAGTTCAGTAATAATTGTTAAGGCTTGCTCGTTGGTATTACCACAAATATCAGAGCAAGCTTTAAAATGGTGACACACAGCAGGGCGTTCAGGCTGCCCAAATAATTTGCATAAGTTGTTTTCATTTAATTGAATACAGCGTACACCTGCAGGTTTACCATTTAGCATGCCTGGAATAGATGATGATATACTTGGGGCAATACAACATGCTCCACAACCTAGACGACATTCCATCATATTTCTCTCTTTTCTGCTTTGTAAATTGGCTGCGCAAATTACCATTGTTAATCTTAAAAGCCAAATAACTTATCGTTTTTATCGTCCTCTCTTATTTACAGTACAGGTATTTTTTCCTACGCTAAATGATAATAACTATTATTACTATAGGTTTTGATGATTAATAGGTATTTTTTATTTGCAGTTTACCGTATTGATCGCTATAAAAACTGCTTGCTTTATTTTTTGATAAGCTCATTCATTATTGTGACGTATTGAACGGCACAAATAACACTACTGGTGTAAGTATCATGACCCATTTTTGGCAACAGAAAGACTTAACGACAATGACAGATCAAGAGTGGGAGTCACTTTGTGATGGCTGCGGAAAATGTTGTCTGCATAAGTTAATTGATGATGATACCGATGATATTTATTACACCAATGTCGCCTGTAGCTTGCTCGATAATCAAACCTGCTCATGTAAAGATTATCCTAACCGGTTTGAGTCTGGTGAAGAGTGCCTTAAGCTTACTCGTGAGCGCATTGACGAGTTTGTATGGTTACCTGAAACCTGCGCTTACCGTTTATTAGCGGAAGGTAAACCGTTACCTGAATGGCATCCTTTGATCACTGGCTCTAAAGTGGCAATGCACAAAGCGGATGAATCTGTACGTAATAAAATTGTATATGAAATTGATGTTATAGATTGGGAGGATCACATTTTGAATCACCCTAACCGTATTAGTGAATAATGCCGCGTAAATAAACCCGCAATGACTGAATAAATAACGCCTCCGTGACTGCTATAGTGACGGGGGCGTTTTTATAGGGAAGTCTTAAGGTGTTATAAGCTAAAACGTTCACCTTGTACGGGAAAGTGGAATGTGACTCCTAAGGTATTACCGGCATTAAGTTGTTGTTGGATGACAGTGAGCGGATCTGTCTTTTTAAGTAAACTGTATTTAATATGGGTGATCACTATCGGCAATCCAGTTAAAGCACCTTTACCGCCAGCTTTATATTCTAGTAAGGCGAGTTCTTCTAACAGTAGTTTTGGCGTTAAATGACCATACAAAGAGCGTTCGGGAACATCATTGGTGAAAGAGGTTTCAATCATGATCCCCTTTAATTGTTTGTTTTTAATGTAAGGCGCTAATGTAGACCATAAACTATTGAGTTGGTCGCTTTGTTCTACGCTGTCAGCACCGGTATCACCGAGGTAAACCATGATTTGTTTTTGGTTATTTTTGATAATAAATGCTGATGACTCAATACCAGCATGGCTTAATGGTAGTGCTTTTGCTTGTAAATGGGTGTCTTTAATTGATAACCACTTTTGAGGTGATAAATCATGATATTGATATTTACCTAATTGATAACCTTGACCGCTATTACCAAAATTGGGCCAAGCACGCCAGTTAAAATAGGTTTCTGAAATGATTTCAGTGACTGACGGTAAGCCATATATTGGTTTATTACTGTCATCGGGCGAGGCTATTATCATTCCAGCAAGGTGATCAAGGTGAGAGTGACTAATGAAATAACCTTTGATTTTTTCACGCAGAATATAGCCGACTTTGGTATACGGAAAGTTTTTAGGGACATCAATATCTTGAAATGCTTGTTTTTGTTCGGCAGCAATCAGACCGTTAACCACGGTTCCTGCATCAAGAGTAATATAATTATTGTCGAGGCTATCTTTGATGAGAAATGCGGTTAGATTACCATCTTGAATACCTCCCTTACTGCCTAACGTAATGATATCAAAGCCAGCTTGAGCATAAGCTGAAAAAGAACACAGTAAGATAAAAAGACTTTTTTTGAACATTCTATTTTCCCTATAGAAATAACAACAACTTCGTTCATGTTTGATTAAGCTGCTGTTATAGCGGATTGTTGCGATAGAGAAAATGTATAATTGTAAAATATTGTTACCTTATAGATAATAGAAAGAAAAAACGGATCTGTGGTTACTATATGATCAGTGGTTATTCGCTTCGTTATTAGTGAATGATTTCAATTATGGTCGGGCAAATGTATCACAACTACTTGGGTCACCAGATTTAAAGCCTTTTTGAAACCATGTAATAC
>CAMQXY010000063.1 GCA_947039005.1 uncultured Photobacterium sp. | reverse complement strand
GACATTATTTTGTTGATGTCTCTATTATTAAAGCGCTCTTAGGAGCGCTTTTTTTATGTCTATTTTTTATCTATAGGGTTTGTGTATTATTATTGAGACAAATTAAATCACCAAATGTGATAGTACGCATATTTTTCATCGCAAATTAGGTTTCCCAACTAGCTTTAAGTATAAGACCTCTGCAATTTAACGGGGTAATACAGAAGTTAAAATCTTGAGCAAGGGGAAATGCGTATGATGAAGACGGTTTGTTTTTTCTGGTTATTTATCTTGAGCTTGTTTAGTGTCAATTCTATTGCTGATGATATTACTGAATTTGATTACCCTTTTTTATTAGGCAATTGGTATTGGTTTAGTAGTCAACAAGATGGTATAGAAAGTGATGGTGAGAGTTATCGTGCAATGCATGTGATGTTTAAATCAGATTATCAATTTTCAATGCGGTTATTACGTATTGATGGACAAGTCGAACAGTGGACGGGGAATTACGATATTGACGATACCAATATCACGTTCATTTCAGAAGATGAAGCTGATCAGATGCATACCTATTTACTCAATTATAATCGTTTTGTTCTTGATGGTGCCCATTTCACTAAGTTAGCCCCTGAACATTTAGCAGGTAACTGGCGAACAGAAACTATTTCAGGGCAAGATGTCGCTGATAATATTTCAGAGTTTGCCTTATCACTACGACCTGATTTTTTATTTTCTGCTGAAATATCTAATCAAGCAGGTAAAAAGAAAGAGCACCGTGGGGTGTATTATTTAGAAGATGATCAAATTGTATTATTGTATGAAGAAGGGCAACATGACAGCCGTTTTGTATTGAATGGGCAGAATACGTTAACACTGACTAATAAACATTTTGGTATGGAAGCAATATTAAATAGAGAATAATTTCAGCAGACAGTAATCGCTACGATGAGTAGTAGTATTATTAGTAATGATGCAGGAAAGAATAATGATGCAGGAAAGTAAAAAAGCGAACAAGAACTGTTCGCTTTTTTATTTATGGGTATCTTTGAGAGTAACTATTCGTTAACGAGCTGGAAAGCCATCCGTAGTTGATCAAGATAGTTTTCATCTCGACAAATACTTTTCCCTGGTTCATCAGAAATTTTAGCAACGGGTCGACCTTCACACTCAGTGAGTTTTAAGACAACATTCAGGGTCTTAACATCAGGTAAATCACAAGTAAGCTGTGTACCAATACCAAAGCTAACATTGATGCGATCATTAAAGTGTTTATAGATCACTAACGCTTTATCAAGTGTAAGACTGTCTGAAAAAACTAAAGATTTCGTTTTTGGATCAATATCTAACGATTCATAGTGAGCAATGGCTTTTTCACCCCAAGAAATAGGATCACCACTATCATGGCGTAAACCGATAAAACGCTCAGAAAGGCGTTGATCGAAATCGCGTAAGAATGCATCCATATTGATACAGTCGGTTAATGCAATGCCTAAATCGTGAGGATACTCTTGCAACCAACGGTTAAGTGCTAATTGTTGAGAATCTGCTAATTCGCCAGAAAGTTGTTGATGTGCTTGGAACCATTCATGTGCTTGAGTACCTACGGGCGTTAAACCGCGGGTGTAAGCAAGGTAATAGTTTGACGTGCCTTTAAATTCAGGCATGTTGTCTTTTAAGTAATCAACAACATGGTGGTGAACATCTTTTGAAAAACGGCGGCGAGTACCAAAATCAACTAATGCAAATTGGCTTAAATCACATTTTTTTGCATCGTGATAGAAGCGTTCAATTTTTGTTTTTAACTGCTCAATTGCCATGGCTGTTGTTGCTTGAGGATAAAGATGCTTACAGCGAATTTCACAGATAATGGCAAGTAAGGGTACTTCCCATAAAATGACATCAAGCCATGTGCCACGAATAGTGATTGTTAATTGATCACCTGAGGTATCAATATCAACATCATTGGCATTAAGTTTGAAATCTTTTAAAAACGCAAGGTAATCGGTATGGAAAAAAGTTAGAGTCGATAAAAAATCGAGTTCACCTTGAGTGAAAGATAAGGTCGCAATGTGATCAATTTGTGCTTTGATCTCAGCAGCATAAGGACGTAAATCTTCTTCGCTACGGCAATGAAATTCTGCCACTGCTTCAACGCCTGGGTATTGATGGAAAACGGCTTGTTGCATGTGCAGTTTATAAGCATCAGTATCAAGCAGGGAGTCTATAACCCCATTATTGTGTCTGTTATTATTCATATCTGGTAGTAGATACTCAAATTAATAAATTTAAAGAATTTATTTTTATAATTATAGGATCTTTAAATTCAATGTCTTGGACATGGTTTATAAGGTTTAGTAAATAAATAACTAAACTATTTGACTGGTGTGAGATTGTGACCTAAGAGGTGAACAACGTCAAGGAATATCAAGTTTACTCATTGTGACTGTTGCATTAATCATCTTGACGTGTAGTGCTATTAAAATACGTAAACGATTACATTAGTGATAATAAATGTTGTCTATTAATTTATGCTTGAAAAGTGTTATTGGTGACACAATATCATTATATAACAGCCAATATTAATAGGTCGCTCGTGCATGCAGTACTTGAGCAAACCATAAAGGATATAAAAATAATGACAGAACATTCAACTGTGACTCAACCCGCGGCAAAATATCGTTCAGACTATCGCTCGCCTGATTACACCATTACGGATATTGATCTGACTTTTGACCTCCATGATACCAAAACAACCGTTGTTGCCATTAGTCATGTTGTACGACTTAGTGAGCAAGCGAATGCTGAGTTAGTGTTAGATGGCGATGATTTAACATTGATTAGCGTGAGTGTGAATGGTCAATCATGGTCAGATTACCACCAGCAGTCAGGTTGTTTGACGTTAACAAATCTTCCTGCTGATTTTGAATTAGCAATTACGACTGAAATCAATCCTGAAGCGAATACCTTACTTGAAGGCTTATATAAATCGGGTGGTGGTTTCTGTACGCAGTGTGAAGCAGAAGGTTTCCGTCGTATTACTTTTTATTTAGATCGCCCAGATGTTTTAGCGCGTTTCACCACTAAAATCATTGCAGATAAAGCCGCTTTTCCTTACATGCTAAGTAATGGTAATCGTATTGCAGAAGGTGAACTTGATAATGGTCGCCATTGGGTTCAATGGCAAGACCCATTCCCAAAACCATCTTACTTATTTGCGCTTGTTGCGGGTGATTTTGATGTATTGCGTGACACGTTCACTACCATGAGTGGTCGTGATGTTGCGTTAGAGATTTTTGTCGATAAAGGCAATCTTGATCGTGCTGATTATGCGATGGCGTCCCTTAAAAACTCAATGAAGTGGGATGAAGAGCGTTTCGGTCTTGAATACGATCTTGATATCTACATGATTGTTGCGGTTGATTTCTTCAATATGGGTGCAATGGAGAATAAAGGCTTGAATGTCTTTAACTCTAAATTTGTATTGGCGAATCCAAACACGGCAACAGATACTGACTATCAAGGCATTGAAGCGGTTATTGGTCATGAATATTTCCACAACTGGACAGGTAACCGTGTAACTTGTCGTGATTGGTTCCAATTAAGCTTAAAAGAAGGCTTAACGGTATTCCGTGATCAAGAGTTTTCTTCAGATTTAGGGTCTCGACCTGTTAACCGTATTGCGAATGTTCGTATTGTTCGTGGTCCACAATTTGCTGAAGATCGCGGTCCAATGTCACACCCAATTCGTCCTGAAAAAGTGATTCAGATGAATAATTTCTACACGTTAACGGTGTATGAAAAGGGCAGTGAAGTGATCCGTATGCTGCATACTTTATTGGGTGAAGTAAATTTCCAAGCAGGCATGAAGCTATACTTTGAGCGCCATGATGGTACAGCAGCAACCTGTGATGATTTTGCACAAGCAATGGAAGATGCATCAGGGATTGATTTAAGTCGTTTCCGTCGTTGGTATAGCCAAGCAGGTACACCAGTTGTTAGTGTATCAACTGCTTATGACGCTGCCGCTAAGAGTTACGCTGTCACTATTTGTCAGCAAACACCAGCAACCGCAGAGCAAGTTGAAAAACAACCATTGCATATTCCGTTTGATATTGAATTATACAATAGCAACGGTGAAGTCATCGACTTACAAATAAATGGCCAACCTGTACATAACGTACTTGATGTAAAAGAAGCCGAGCAAACATTTGTATTTGAGAATGTTGATGAGCAGCCTGTTATTTCAATGCTACGCGAGTTCTCTGCGCCTGTTATTTTAGAATATAACTACACCGATGATGAACTTATATTCCTAATGGTGAATGCATCAAATGAATTTGCTCGTTGGGATGCAGGTCAGATGTTATTAGCGAAATATATTCGCCAAAATGTTGAGCGTGTACAACAAGGGCAAAGCGTAACCTTACCTGACGCTGTGATTGATGCCTTCCGTGGTGCATTACTGGACGAAAATCTTGATCCTGCTTTCATTGCAGAAATGCTAACACTGCCGAGTGAGAATGAAATTGCAGGTTGGTACACAACCGTTGATGTTGATGCGATTAATCAGGTTGTGGGTGCATTTACACTATTACTTGCCTCTGAAATGGAAGATGAGTTTAGCGCGATTTACCACAGTTTAACGCAAGATAGCTATAGCTTAGATCATGCGGCAATGGCACAACGTGCACTGCGTAATAAATGTTTGGCATACCTAGCATATACAGCACAAGGTAATGCATTAGTTGCAGCGCAATATAAAGCAGCTGACAACATGACCGATACGATGGCTGCAATGTCAGCGGCTAATAATGCGCAACTTGATTGTCGTGCAGAACAAATGGCTGATTTCAGTGATAAGTGGAGCCATGATGGCTTAGTGATGGATAAATGGTTTATGTTGCAAGGTACTAATCCTGCGGCAGATGCATTAGAAAATGTGCGTCAGACAATGAATCATCCTACATTTAGCTTAAAAAACCCTAACCGTACTCGTAGTTTAGTCGCTGGTTTTAGTGCCAATAATCCGGTACATTTCCACGCTAAAGATGGTTCAGGTTATGCGTTCTTAACTGAAATTTTAGAAATTTTAAACACCAGTAATCCACAAGTAGCGGCACGTTTAATTGAGCCTTTGCTTAAACTTCGTCATTATGATGCGAGTCGTCAGCAATTGATGCGTCAACAACTTGAAAAATTAGCCGCGATGGATAATCTGGCTAAAGACTTATTTGAGAAAGTGCAAAAAACACTGAGTCAAAAATAAGCCACATATAAGATAAAATGAGAACTGTTTGATTTTAAGAAAAGCCAGAACTAATAGTGACTGGCTTTTCTTTTATCTTGTTGTTTTACGATTTTTAATCGTAGTTTTACATCTTGATTAGTAGGTTGTTAAGTATGCGTAGTTTCACGTTTAGCGTTAACATTAGCTACAATACCTTCCTACAGCACTATTCTGGTGCTGCAAGTAGTGTTGTGGTCTTAACTGACAATGGCTTAAAACTTCAACTTCCTGCGATAAGATTACGAAGTTTTTTAACGCAGACCGGTATTACGGGGAAATTTCGCGTATTGGTTAATAGTGATAATAAAATTGAGACGATTGAACGTATTTAAATGCATCCCGTCCTAAAATATTACGCCACCAGCATCTAACTCTATACTGATTGTATAATTATAAAGATGTTGGAGCGTATAGATGACTGCACCCGACAATATCGTCCCCGTTTTACTTGAAAAAGTGTATGGTTTAATTGCAGAAAAAGTAAAGCCCCCTCAAAGTGCTTTAGTGATGACATTAGCTCAACAATTATTGGGACAATTGGCTGATGATGATTTATTACACCGTAATGAATCTGATCTTTATGGTGCGGTACTTAGCTTGTGGCAACATTTAGCGATGAATCAGCCCCAACAGATATCAGTTAGAGTCTATAACCCAAGTGTTAGCCGCCACGGTTGGAAATCAACCCATACAGTGGTTGAGATAGTAACGCCTGATCAGCCATTCTTGGTTGATTCTGTTCGTATGTTATTAGAACAACTCGATATAACAAGCCACTTAATGTTAAATGGTCCCTATCGTTTTCAACGTAATGATGAAGGACAGATTATTAAGGCTTGCGGTGATGATGGCGATCAACAAACGTTATTTCATATCGAAGTGGATCGTTTGCCCACAACAGCTGAAATTGCACAATTAAAGCGTGAGTTAGCATCTTTATTAAAAGATATTACGCTGGTGGTCCATGATTGGCAGCCAATGCAGCAAAAACTTCTGCAAATAGCCGCTGAACTACAAAAGAGTGATTTACCTGTATCAACAGTTCATTGCCAAGAAGCACTTGAATTTATTGATTGGCTCACTCAGCATAATTTTACCTTTATGGGCTATCATACTTACGATCTTAGTATCGTTGAAGCCGATTATGAACTCACGCCAGTTAAAGGGAGTGGTTTAGGGTTACTCACTAAGACCACCTCAGCGGCTTCATTTAGATTATCAAGCCTTCCTGAATCGGCACGTATCGAAGCTCAAAAACCTGAAGTGCTTATTCTGACTAAGAGTAATGGTAAATCACGTATTCATCGTCCGGCTTATATTGATTATGTTGGTATTAAACGATTTGATACTCAGGGTAATATTATTGGTGAGCATCGCTTTATTGGTTTATATGCTTCAAGTGCTTACCATCAGACCGTGGGTAATATTCCGTTAATTCGTAATCGTGTTAGTCGTATCTTACAAGCTAGTGGATACTCACCAAGATCTTATTCATGGAAAGCACTCAATAATATATTAGAGACCTATCCCCGAGATGAACTGATTCAAGCCAATGAAAATGAAATGTTGGCAGTGGGTATGGGGGTAGTACGAATGCAAAATCGTGATTTATTGCGGTTGTTTATTCGACGAGATCCCTTTGGTCGATTTTTCTCATGCATGGTCTATGTCAGTAAAGAACGTTATAACACTGAGCTAAGGCGTAAAACACAACAGATATTAAAAGCGTACCTTGGCTCTAATGAGCACGTTGAATTCACCACCTTTTTTTCAGAAAGCCGATTAGCTCGTACACATTATATTGTGCGAGTGGATAATAATAATAGTGATATTGATGTTAAAGCGATTGAAAATAATTTAGTTGAGTCCGCTTCGTTGTGGGAAGACAGATTAACTCATGCTTTGGTGGCTAACCTTGGTGAAAGTAAAGGTATCGCGGTTGCTAAAAATTACGCCAATGCATTTCCTCGTTCCTATAAAGAGCAAATGTTACCGGGTTATGCTGTAGCAGATGTACTTCAATTGGAACAACTGAGTGATACCAATAAACTAGGGATGCTATTTTATCGCCCGCAGGAAGAAGCTTCAGATTCTTGTGTGGTTAAATTGAAGCTTTTTCATCGAACCCAACCTATTTATCTTTCTGATGTCATGCCGATGCTGGAAAATTTAGGTTTACGTGTCGTTGGTGAATCGCCATATCAAGTGATAACCGCCAATAACATCGTTTACTGGGTACTTGATTTTTCAATGTTACATAGCCGTCGTGACGGTATTGATTTAACCGAGGCAAGAGATCGGTTTCAAAATGCATTTGCGGCTATCTGGCAAGGGATACTTGAGAGTGATGGTTTTAATCGGTTGGTGCTTAACGCTGGATTAACAGGGCGAGAGGTGACAATTCTACGTTGTTATGCGCGTTATATGCGCCAAGTTGGTTTTCCCTTTAGTCAGCAATATATAGAAGATACGCTAACGTACCATAATGATATTGCATGCGATTTGGTTAAGTTGTTTCAATTACGCTTTAATACAAAATGCCATCATTCGAGCAAGAGTGAACAGTTGTTTGTTGTAAAATTGGAGCAAAAACTAGAATCAGTAGAAAGTTTAGATGATGATCGTATTATTCGACGTTATATAGACATGATTAGAGCAACGGTCCGTACTAACTATTATCAGCATGATAGTGAACATCAACCTAAGCATTGTTTAGCCATAAAATTACAGCCAACCCATATCCCTGATATTCCCGCACCAATCCCGATGTTTGAAATTTTCGTATACGCGCCAGATATTGAAGGTGTCCATCTACGCGCAGGTAAAATTGCCCGTGGAGGGCTACGGTGGTCGGATAGACAAGAAGATTTTAGAACAGAAATTCTAGGATTAGTGAAAGCGCAGCAAGTCAAAAATACCGTAATAGTGCCAGTGGGAGCAAAAGGCGGTTTTGTTTGTAAGCGACAATTACAATTAAAAAATCGTGAAGATGTAACGCATGAAGGTATACGGTGTTATCGGCATTTTATTGAGGCACTGCTTGATGTTACCGATAATATTGTTGAGGGTAAGGTTATTTCTCCGCCTGATGTTCGTTGCCATGATGATGATGATCCTTATCTTGTTGTTGCTGCTGATAAAGGAACCGCTACTTTTTCAGATCTAGCCAATTCAATTTCCGAGTTTTATCAATTCTGGTTAGGTGATGCTTTTGCTTCAGGGGGATCACATGGCTATGACCATAAACAAATGGGTATTACTGCAAAAGGGGGGTGGGAATCCGTTAAACGGCATTTCCGTGAATTAGGTATTAATTGTCAAACAACGTCATTTTCCTGTGTCGGTATTGGTGATATGGCGGGTGATGTTTTTGGTAATGGTATGTTGCTTTCGCCTCACGTCTGTTTAATCGCTGCTTTTAATCATCAACATATCTTTATTGATCCGACTCCAGATGAACAACTTAGCGCTCAGGAACGACGACGTTTATTTGAATTACCCCGATCAAGTTGGCAAGATTATGATTTAAAACTAATTTCATCTGGTGGTGGTGTGTTTTCTCGGCGTAGTAAGGCAATTAAATTAACGCCAGAAATCAAAAAAAGGTTACATACTAAAAAGCAAAGCTGTACCCCGAATGAATTGATTCAATTGATATTACAGTTGGATGTTGATCTGTTGTGGAATGGCGGTATTGGTACATATATCAAAGCAGAATCAGAATCTAATGCTGATGTTGGTGATCGTGCTAATGATGGGTTGCGTATTAATGGCCATCAATTACAAGCAAAGATTGTTGGTGAAGGCGGTAATCTAGGTTTAACTCAGTTAGGGAGAATTGAATACGCTAAACAAGGTGGGCGGGTTAATTGTGATTTTATTGATAATGTTGGAGGGGTTGATTGCTCCGATAATGAAGTAAATATAAAAATCTTATTAAATAACCTCGTGGTTGAAGGCGATCTGACTTATAAGCAGCGTAATGTGTTGTTGGATAAAATGGGAAAAGAGGTCAGTGAACAAGTATTAGTTGATGTTTATTGTCAAAGTGAATCAATATCAGTGACACAATATCAACAAACCACATTACTGAAAGAACAAATTCGGTTTATTCATCATTTAGAACGAACGGGGAAATTGGATCGGTGTCTGGAGTATTTACCCGATGATGAAACATTAATTGAACGGGCAAAAGCGGGGATAGGACTGACTCGGCCGGAATTATCAGTGCTGGTGGCTTATGGTAAAATAGTTTTAAAACAACAACTAGAGAGTGATGATATTGCAAATGATGTTTTTCATCGTAATCAGCTAGTTGCTTATTTTCCATCAGCATTAGAACATTACCGTCAACAAATGAACCATCATCCGTTAACGAAAGAGATCATCGCAACGGCATTAGCGAATCAGATGTCAAATGAGATGGGGTGTAATTTTGTTACTCGGCTACAAGAAGAAACCGGATCATCCATAATAGATATTGTATCTGCTTATGTTATCGGTCGTGAAATCTTTAGTTTCCCTGAATTATATACCGCTATTCGTCAGTTAGATAATCATGTAACTACGGATACACAATACGACATGCTATTTCAGTGTCGTCGAATCTTACGTCGAATAACGCGCTGGTTATTGCGTAATCGAGATCGAACACTAACGATAGAACAGCACATTTGTTTCTATACGCCATATATTATTGATCTACGAGAAAATTTAGAACGTTACCTCGTTACTGATGAGGTGAAAGAGCATCAACAGCAAGCCCAGCAATTGATAAGTGTCGGTGTGCCTCAAAGGTTGGCTAATGATATTGTGCGATTATCAAGTTTGTATGGTGCGATGGATATCGGTCAAATAGCACAGCAACATCCATCTCAAGCGTTTAGCCATATTGCACAAGTGTATTTTATTCTGGGTGTTGATTTATCGCTACATTGGTTTTTAAAGCAAATTAATAATCAACCAGTAGAAAATCATTGGCAAGCATTAGCACGTGCATCATTTAGGGAAGAGCTTGATTGGCAACAACGGCAACTCACTATTTCTGTTATTCAAAATACGGCATCCCAACCAGAAGACTGTGTTCAACAATGGGTTGCTCAACATCCGGTACCGATTCAACGTTGGGAAGGAGTATTAACAGAATTTAAAATAGGAACCGTGCATGAATTTGCTAAATTTGCTGTCGCATTAAGGGAGCTAACATTATTAAATATTTATTCTAAGTCGATAAAATAACATTATAAAGTAATATTAATGTTGAAATTTATGTTTGTTTTTGAGTGTGAAACGTTTCATTAAATAGTTTTTATCTATTAGTGACGAAAACGTTTGCTTACAAAGAAAATTATTTCAAACAAGAGCTATTTATAACTCATTGTAAATATTGATATAAAATATAAGCCTCTGTTTTTCTGATAATAATCAAATGAATAGGGATTGTATTTGACGGTATAACTGTGAATAATACCACCCCGTTTACACGGGATTTTTAATGGAGTTATAATGTTATATCGCATCGCACGATCCGCTATTTTCCAGTTGGATGCAGAAAAAGCACACGACCTCGCTATTCAAAATTTTTCTCGCTTTACTGGTACTCCACTTGATTTCTTCTATCGTCAGAATGTTCCAGAACGTCCTGTTGAAGTGATGGGTATTACGTTTAAAAATCCTGTAGGTTTGGCCGCTGGCCTTGATAAAAACGGTGAGTGTATTGATGCATTTGGCGCCATGGGATTTGGTTTTGTTGAAGTCGGTACTGTAACACCACGTCCTCAATCGGGTAATGATAAACCACGCTTATTTCGTTTAATTCCAGCAGAAGGCATTATTAACCGTTTTGGTTTTAATAACCTTGGAGTTGATAATTTAGTCGAGAACGTGAAGAAATCAACTTACGATGGTGTTATTGGTATTAACATCGGTAAGAATAAAGATACACCGATTGAAAAGGGTGCTGAAGATTATCTGATCTGTATGGAAAAGGTTTATCAGTATGCGGGTTATATCGCTGTAAATATTTCATCACCTAACACACCAGGATTACGTTCGCTACAATACGGTGCAGCATTAGATGATTTATTGGCGCAACTGAAACAAAAGCAAATAGAGCTTGCTGAAAAACATGGTAAGTATGTTCCGTTAGCTCTTAAGATTGCGCCAGATCTTGATGATCAAGAAATCGAACAGGTTTGTGAATCACTCATTCGTAATAAGATTGATGGTGTCATTGGTACGAATACCACCTTAGACCGTACGTTAGTTGAAGGGATGGATCATTGTGATGAAATGGGTGGCTTAAGTGGTCGTCCATTACAAAATAAGAGTACTGATGTTATCCGTAAGATGGCGATTGCCTTAAATGGTGCGTTACCGATCATCGGTGTGGGTGGTATTGACTCTGCAATGGCAGCCCGTGAAAAAATTCAAGCAGGGGCACAATTGGTACAAGTCTATACAGGCTTTATTTACCACGGCCCGCGTTTAGTAAAAGACATTGTTAACGGTCTTTAAATAACCGTAAGATGTAATAAAACTATTATCTCTTTAGCCAAATTGAATGTGATGTTCAATTTGGCTTTTTTATATCTGTAAATTAATACCATCAATTTTTTATTTAATACCTCAATGCAACGTTGCTGGTGGCTTTAAATATTTAAAATCAATTGATTGAATATTATCTCTTTGAGTGATTAATTGTTTTTATGATGGATTTTTCTGTAATAAATATCAGATTGGAGTCTATTATTTCCTTATGAGAATAGTGATGAGAGCTAGGATAGGGAAGCTTTGATTGCAAATCTTTACGCTGTATTTATGTGCAAATAACAGGAAGAGAATGTTGATAGGGAATCAAAGGCTGCTTTTTTCACCTGATTAGTGAATTGATTGTGGTAAAAACGAGGTATTTAATGTGATTTCAGTTATAATTCGATGCAATATTAGTGTGAAAAGAACGCCATGAATCAATATTTAGCGATTACTTCCCGCGGCCTAGAAAACTTGCTTGCGGATGAATTAGAACAATTAGGTGCACAAGACATTCAAGTTGTGCATGCCGGTGTCCGTTTTAAAGCAGATCAAGCTATGGCTTATCGTTGCTGTTTATGGACGCGAATCTCTTCTCGAATCATCCAAGTGCTGAGTGAGTTTAATGTCCGTGATGATATGGATTTATACTTAGGTGCTACAGCCATCAATTGGATGAACCATTTTGATAGCAATACCCGTATTGTGGTTGATTTCAATGGTACTAACCGTGAAATCCGTAATAGTCAATATGGCGCAATGAAAGTTAAAGATGCGATTGTTGACCGTTTTACTAAAGCGGATCTTCGTCGCCCTAACATCGATCGTGAAAATCCAGATCTACGTATTCATATGCGTCTTTCTGGTGAGAAAGGTGTTCTTGGTTTAGATATGGCAGGAAGCGGTTTACACCAACGTGGTTACCGTAGCGAAGCTGGTCGTGCACCATTACGTGAAACACATGCTGCTGCATTGGTAATGAAAAGTGGTTGGACACCAGAAACTGCATTGTTAGATCCAATGTGTGGTTCTGGTACGTTAGTGATTGAAGCCGCTATGATGGCTGCTGATATTGCACCAGGTCTTAAGCGTAAGCGTTGGGGCTTTGAGTCCATTAAAGACTTTGACAAAGAAGCATGGTTAGAGATCCACGCTGAAGCGACAGTGAAAGCGCGTCGTGGTCCTGCAAAAGTAACGACGAAGTTCTTTGGTCGTGAAATGGATCAACGTGTATTAGCGATTGCCCGTGATAACGCAGGTCGTGCTGGTGTTAAAGGTCTGATTGACTTTGCCTACGGTGATGCAACGCAATTGACTCGTCCTGAAGGATTTGAAACGGGTATTATTCTTTGTAACCCTCCTTACGGTGAGCGTTTAGGGACAACATCTGAACTTATCTCATTGTACAAAGAGTTTGGTAACCGTTTGAAGCTTGCTTTTGAAGGTTCAGTTGCGGCTATTTACTCAGGTTCAAATGAATTGTTAAGTTGTATGCGTATGCGTGCAGATAAACAATTTAAATTAAGTAACGGTGCACTTGATTGTGTACTTAAAACATACTTAATTACAGCGGGTAGTGTTAAGAAAGAAGAAGGCGAAGAAGAAGGCGTTATCGTTCAAGAAGACGTAGCACCTGATTTTGCTAACCGTTTAAAGAAAAATATCGCTAAGTTAGGTAAATGGGCTAAGCGTGAAGGCGTCGATTGTTACCGTATTTATGATGCGGATTTACCTAACTACAATGCCGCTATCGATAAATACAATGATTACCTCATCATTCAAGAATACGCAGCACCAAAGACGGTTTCTGAAGAAACAGCACGTCGTCGTATTATGGATGTATTACGTGCCACGATTGAAGTAACAGGCGTTGAGCCAAATAAAGTTATTTTGAAAGTGCGTGAGCGTCAAAAAGGTCGTAATCAATACCAAAAGCTATCAAGTGCTGAACGTCACATGACAGTGGATGAATACGGCATTAAGTTTAAAGTGAATCTTTATGATTACCTTGATACAGGCCTATTCTTAGATCACCGTATTACACGTCGTATGATCGGTAAAATGGCAGCAGGTAAAGATTTCCTTAACTTGTTTGCATACACAGGCTCTGCAACGGTTCATGCAGCAGTAGGCGGCGCTAAATCAACAACAACGGTTGATATGTCGAATACTTACTTGCGTTGGGCTCAGGAAAACATGGAGCTTAATAACCAAGTGGGTGATCAGCATGAGTTTGTGCAAGCCGATTGTCTACAATGGTTACAAGAAGTTGATGATACGTTTGATCTGATTTTCATCGATCCACCAACGTTCTCAAACTCTAAGCGTATGAAGCAGACATTTGATATCGAACGTGATCACATCATGTTGATGGAAAACCTAAAGCGTATGCTGCGTCCTGAAGGACAGATTGTATTCTCTAACAACAAGCGTCATTTTAAGATGGATATTGAAAAGCTGACTGAACTTGGCCTGCAAGCTAAGAATATTTCAGATAAGACATTACCGCTTGATTTCGCTAAAAATAAGCAAATTCATAACTGTTGGATGATCACTCACAAGGAAGACTAAGTGCTAATCACACTTTATAGCACACAAGGATGTCATCTCTGTGAGCAAGCTTATGGTTTGCTGGTGGAGATGGGTGTGCAGCAGCAAGTAAGCATCGTTGATATTGCGTTCGACGATGCTTTATTCTCTCGTTACGGCGTAGTAATACCCGTACTCTCTATTAAAAATCATGATCATACTATTCTGGGGCCAGAACTTCATTGGCCCTTTGACCGGAATAGGTTAGCAACATGGTTAACTACTTATAAGCTTGGTTAAAATAAGATGGCACTAATTAAAATCAGTAACGCCCAACTAGCCTACGGCGATCATGCATTGCTTGATAAAGCAGAGTTTCTTCTTCATTCACATGAACGTGTGTGTTTAGTGGGTCGTAATGGCGCGGGTAAATCGACATTAATGAAAGTAATTGCTGGTGAGGTATTACTTGATGACGGTAGCGTACAACGCCAAAACGAGCTGGTGGTTTCACGCTTAGAGCAAGATCCACCACGTAATGCTGAAGGTTCAGTATTTGATTATGTTGCTGAAGGTCTTGCTGATGCGGGTCGTGTATTACGTGAATACCACCATCAGTTAGATTTAGTGACGGAAGATCCAAGTGAAGCTAACATTAATAAATTAGCCCGTATTCAAGAACAAGTTGATCATCATAATGGTTGGCAGCTTGATACACGTATTGCAGCGGTACTAGAAAGCCTAAAATTAGAACCCAATACGCTTCTAACCGATCTTTCAGGTGGTTGGCAACGTAAAGCTGCACTTGCTCGTGCGCTTGTCTGTAATCCAGATATCCTATTATTGGATGAGCCAACTAACCACCTTGACGTAACAACGATTGAATGGCTAGAAGGTTTCCTAAAAGACTTCCGTGGTTCAATTATCTTTATTTCTCACGACCGTGCATTCATTCGTTCAATGGCAACGCGTATTGTTGACCTTGATCGCGGTCAATTAACGTCTTTCCCTGGTGACTACGAAGGTTACCTTGATGGAAAAGAAGAGATGCTACGTGTTGAAGCAGAGCAAAACTCATTATTTGATAAAAAGCTAGCACAAGAAGAAGTTTGGATCCGTCAAGGTGTTAAAGCACGTCGTACGCGTAACGAAGGTCGTGTTCGTGCATTGAAAGCATTACGTAACGAACGTAGCGATCGCCGTGACGTTGTTGGTAAGGCTGATATGCAGCTACAAGATGCTAACCGTTCAGGTAAGATTGTCTTTGAAGCGAAAAATATTAGTTATAGCTATGGTGATAAGTCCATCGTTAATGATTTCAGCTTTAACGTGATGCGTGGCGATCGTATTGCTTTAATTGGTGCGAATGGTTGTGGTAAGAGTACTTTAATCAAAGTTATGCTTGATCAACTAAAAGTAACCGGTGGTGATTTCCATTGTGGTACTAAACTAGAAGTGGCTTACTTTGACCAATACCGTGAAATTCTAGATCCTGAAAAAACGGTAATAGATAACCTTGCTGATGGTAAGCAAGAAGTCACTATTAATGGTAAAACACGCCATGCGTTAGGTTATTTACAAGATTTCTTATTCCACCCACGTCGTGCTCGTACACCGGTTAAAGCACTATCTGGTGGTGAGAAAAACCGTTTATTATTGGCGAAATTGTTCCTTAAGCCTAATAATTTATTGGTTCTCGATGAACCAACAAACGATCTAGATATCGAAACATTGGAACTTTTGGAAGATATTCTTGCCAACTATCAAGGAACATTGCTTTTAGTAAGTCACGATCGTCAATTTGTTGATAATACTGTGACTACAAGCTGGATTTTTGAAGGTGATGGTGTTGTTAACGAATACGTTGGCGGTTACCATGATGCCCAATCTCAGCGGGCTAATTCTTATGCGAATCAAGCGAAAGAGCAGGCAGCTCAAATTGAATTAGCAAAAAAGAAAAAAGCAGAGCAAGAACAAAAGCAGCAAGACGTAACACCTAAACGTGCCGGTAAGAAGTTATCTTTTACACTTCAACATGAGTTAGCAGGCTTACCGAAAAAAATCGAAGACTTAGAAAATGAAATCGCAAAATTGCAGGAACAAGTTAATGATCCTGCGTTCTTCTCGGATCCGAAGAATGATACCCAAGCGACGCTAACAGCTTTAACTAAGCTTGAAGCAGAATTTGAAGTTGCATTTGAACGATGGGAAGAGCTGGACGCGATGTAAAAGGAATCCTAATGCCACATAAGATGTTAAAGCTTTCTACACTTGCTATTTTAATTGCAGGTGCATCACAAGCCAATGCTGCTGTGTATACCGTTGTACCTGTTGCAAATGCTGATAGTGCAGGTGTTAAACAACTTGCAAATCAAGATTATTTTGCAGAAGCTCAAGCTAACGCAAATAGTACCTCTATTACTGTATCAAGTACTGGGATTAAACCATCAGCCGAGAATGCGAATTGTTTTACTGGTACTGATTGTGTTGCTGATAACTACACGGTCACAGGTGTTGCTCATCGTGGTACAGAAGGTACACCGATTGCAGACGTTACGCCGTATAATCAAAATAGCCAAGATATAACTAATCTATCTCAACTACGTAATTATTGTGATAATAACTTAGGTTATGGTACTTGTGAGATTTGGGCTGAGAATCAGTTCTTTGGTCTTGATTATACTGATGATAATGAATGGGACGGTCAAGGATTAGGTGGCTTACAGAAAAAACAAGCTGCTTGGGTTAATGGCTACCATTCAAATTCTCAGGGTTTAGTTGGTAGTGAACCAGTAGAGACTTTTGCTTCGAATATTGAAGACTATACTGGTACTCAGAAAGATAATCTTGGTGCTATTGTTGCAAATACTACAGATACTATTGTAAATGGTGTTGTAGGTACTGATTTTGTATATGGTATTACATCATCGGCATTGTTTGAAAATGCATCTGGTAAGCCAAGAGCATTTAGTAAACGTGGTTTTGTTAATACAAATGCTCAATCAGTTCAATTAGCACCTGTATCAACATCTGATGCACTTGTATCTAACATGGGTCAGACACAAGCTAATGATGCCGTTGTTATGAATGACGGTAAACTACTTGTAGTTGGCTCATCATCTTATGCGGCTAGTTTTTATGCGAAAAATGGTAATGGTGATTACCGTGATGATGAAAACAAATTACCAAGCTCTGAAGATATCTTAGATAATGGTTCACATCCGCTTGATTTCGAAAGAATGAAGCTATGTGCAACTAATGCATCTGAGAACCTTTATGCAAATTGGGAATGTCAGTTTAGTACCTTTGCTAATGAAGCGGCATACTGGTTAGTGAATACTGATGGTACTGTAACATCTCATGCAATTACTGCAGGTAGTGGCAATAATCGTGATGGTTTAGCGGTTATTGATAACGACGATGACGCATTATCATTCCAAGCATCTGCACAAGCAGTAGCACTAGATAAGAATGATAATCC